>JASFWO010000004.1:0-16048 GCA_050049275.1 Flavobacteriaceae bacterium
GTATTTTTTGAAAAGCAGATTATATTTTCTTTTGGTTGCAGTTGTGCTTTTTCAGACAGGCTGTACACCCAAAAAAGAAAATCTTCCTGTGGTTCCCTTTGATTTGATTCGTTTTGAACAATTGTTTTACAATGGATCTGAGGCATCTTTGGAGGAACTTCAAAAAACATATCCATATTTTTTTCCTTCTGAAACACCCCTTGAAGTTTGGGATCAAAAACAAAATGACAGCCTTCAAAGAGCCTTGTTTAATGCTACTAAAGTTGTAAAAACAGATGATTTGAATCAAGACCTACAAAAACTACTGGGCAGGTTTCGTAACATCTTTCCTGACACCCCTACTCCAAAAAAAATATTTACCCTTATTTCAGATGTTGATTATGAAAATAAGGTTATAGATGCAGATAGTTTGCTTTTAATTTCTGTAGATGTCTTTTTGGGCGAAGAACACCCTCTATACGAAGGCATTCCGCTGTATATAAGACAGAATATGAGCCCAAAACAAATCATGCCTCAAGTTGCGGAGGCTATTTCTTTCAAAAAAATTCCTTTTGAAAGAGAGCGCTCTTTTTTGGCACATATGATTTATCATGGCAAAATACATTGGCTTAAATATCAACTTCTTCCAGATCTAGAAACGGAAGACATCCTAGGCTTTAATAGTCAACAGCTGTCTTGGTCAGAGGATAATGAAAAAAAAATATGGAATTATTTTATTGCTAACGAGTTATTGTTTAGCACTCAATCCGACCTGTTGAGCCGATTTATAAGACCAGCTCCCTTTTCAAAATTTTATCTTGATATTGATTACGACTCTCCTGGTAGAATCGGACAGTGGTTGGGTATGCAGATTGTTATGTCGTATGCAAAAAACACCAACAAAACAGTAGAAGAAATAATAAACACCCCCTATATGGACTTGTATAGGGCATCTAAATATAAACCTCGTCGATGAAAAAAACTACGATTAGTATTGATGTTAGCCTGGATGTTAACCAGGTTCCTGAAAAATTAAGTTGGTCTGCTCCTGATGGAGGCGTTCGCAATCAAGAAGCCGCAGCCCTGTTTATGAGTACATGGGACAAAGACCAGCAAGAAAGTGCCCGGATAGATTTGTGGACCAAAGAAATGCCGGTAGATCAGATGCGTGTTTTTGTGCATCAAACATTGGTAGGTATTCGTGCTTCTTATCTAAAGGCTACTCAAGATGCCAAAATGGGTGTGGCATTCCAGCAATTTTGTGATTTCTATGCTTCTGAATTAAAACTTGGAAGCGTTCAAAAAACTAAAGATTCGAATTGATTTCTTCGATATAATTTAGAACGTCGTCTCGGCCTGCCTTTGACTGGGCAGAGGTTATAAAAATAGGAGGGCATTCCTCCCAGCCCTTTGCTAAGAGTTGTATTTTGTAGTGAGCTACGTTTTCTTCGATTTGATTGGGTTTTAGCTTATCGGACTTTGTGAATACTATTGAAAACGGAAGTCCGTTATTTCTGAGCCATTGTATAAATTCCAAATCTATTTTTTGGGGCTCATGTCGGGTGTCTATAAGTAAAAACGTATTGATCAACTGCTGGCGTTTTTCAAAATAATCTGTAATCAGCTTTTGAAATGTTTTCCTTGCTTTTTTTGAGACACGCGCATAACCGTAGCCAGGCAAATCCACTAAGTGCCACGAATTGTTAATCAAAAAATGATTGATCAATTGAGTTTTACCCGGAGTTCCAGATGTTTTCGCTAATTTTTTATGGTCCGTTAACATGTTGATTAACGACGATTTACCGACATTCGAACGCCCAATAAAAGCATATTCTGGACCCATGGTATTTGGGCATTGATCTACGTCAGAGTTGCTAACCACAAATTTAGCTGACTGGACAGGCATGATGTTATAGCTTCTTGGCGGTGAGCCATTCTTCCATGAAAACGTTGAATTGCTTTGGGTGCTCCATCATCGGGGCATGCCCACAAGATGCAATCCAATAAAGAGTAGAATCGGGCAAAAGTTTTTTAAATTCATGAGCAACGTTAGGAGGCGTTACTCCGTCATTCTCACCCCAAATTATTGCCACAGGGTTTTTGATATTTGGAAGTTCTTTGGCCATATTGTGCCTTATGGCACTTTTGGCAATCGTAAGAATTTTGATGAGTTTTTTTCGGTCATTAACCGTGGCAAACACTTCATCTACAATTTCAGGCGAAGCGACTGCAGGGTCAAAAAACACCTCTTCGCATTTTTGTTTTATATAATCATAATTTTCTCTCTTAGGGTAGCTTTCCCCCATAGAGTTTTCATATAAACCAGAACTCCCTGTGATGATAAGACCTTTGACTTTTTCAGGAAATAGTTTTGTAAATAACAACCCGATATGACCACCTAAAGAGTTGCCAACAACCAGCACGTCATCTAAATTAAGATGATCGACAAATCGGTTGACATAAAGGGCAAATTGTTTTACGTTGGTTTTTAGAAGGGGCAAATCGTATATAGGCAGCATTGGGATGATTACCTTGTAGCCTAGACCAGGAAAATGATCAGTAACCCCTTGAAAATTACTAAGTCCTCCCATAAGACCATGTAAAATTACAATGGGTTTGCCTTCCCCTTTTTCTAAATACTTGAATCCTGCGGATTCCAACAACTGTCCTTTCATGAGCAGTAAATAGGCGGCAAATATAACTATTTAGTACGACAGCAAACTCTTTATAGCTCTATAATCTTATAAATCAATTTTTTTCAAATTCCCAAATCAACAAAACGAAAATATTTTTAAAACACAGAAAAACAGCTTGTTACGATAATTTAAAGCTTTTAATGGAACAACTTATCAACAAAGTGGTAATAAGTGGTAAAAAGTGGTAATTAATTGATATCTTTGAATCAATTCGATTGATTTTATCAGAGATGCACATCGTTGGCACATATGAATGTAAGTTAGATCCCAAAGGGCGTGTGAAGCTTCCTGTGGCTTTAAAAAAACAGCTTCAAGGGGTTGGTGTCTTTGTGGTAAAACGTTCTGTTTTTCAGCCTTGTTTGGAAGTGTACACGAAAGAGGAGTGGTCGTTATTGATGCAAAAAGTCAATAAGCTCAATCGATTTAAGAAGAAAAACAATGACTTTATTCGTCGATTTACTGCAGGAGTAAAAGTGGTTGAAATCGACGCAACGGATCGGATGTTGATTCCCAAAGACTTGTTGGGTATTGCATCTTTAGACAAAGACGTGGTGTTGTCCTCTGCGATCAATCTGATTGAGATTTGGGACAAGTCTCTTTATGAGCAAGCCATAGACGATGCAGCCGTAGATTTTGCTGAGCTTGCAGAGGAGGTAATGGGTAACGAAGATCAAGATGTATCATAAACCTGTTTTATTGACGGCCTCCCTAGAGGGCTTGGCTCTCAAAAAATCAGGCACTTATGTCGATGCAACTTTTGGCGGAGGAGGTCATACAAAAGCAATCCTCTCGCACTTGGGTCCTGAAGGAAAAGTAGTCGCATTTGATCAAGACGAAGATGCTTTGGTCAATCAATGGGAAGATGATCGATTGTTGTTGGTTCATCAAAACTTCAGATACCTCCAAAAATTTTTAAGATTTCATAACATCGATAAAGTAGATGGAGTACTGGCAGATTTGGGTGTATCTTCCTATCAGCTTGATACGCCAGATCGAGGTTTTTCAATTCGATTTGAAGGTCCATTGGATATGCGAATGAGTCAAAACATTGACAATACAGCCGAGAAAATTATCAACACCTATGATGAAACATCTCTTGGAAATATTTTCTATCGGTATGGTGAGTTAAGGTCTGCTCGTCGTTTTGCAGCTGAAATTATCAATCAAAGAAAAAACAACAAAATAACCACCACACAAGATTTAATAGAGCTGTTAAAACCCATGATTCCTCAAGCGCGGTTCTACAAAGAATTGGCTCAAATATTTCAAGCCCTTCGAATAGAGGTCAACCAAGAGCTGTCTGCTTTAGAATCTTTGTTGGAACAAACGGCTCATGTTCTCAATCCGCAAGGTCGATTGTGTGTGATTAGCTACCATTCTTTAGAAGATCGGCTGGTCAAAAGATATATGAAATATGGCTGTTTTGACAATGAGCCAAACAAAGATGCTTTTGGAAACAGCAATGTGCCATTTAAAAAGATTGGTAAGATGTTGTTGCCTCAGGCAGAAGAGATTAAATCAAACAAAAGAGCTCGAAGCGCTAAGCTTCGAATTGCAGAAAAAACATGAAGAGAGGGTTGCTAGAAATATTGCGTGGTTCGTTTTTGGTGCAAGAGGGTGCCACAAAGAACTGGCGTTTTATTTTGTTCATTTTTTTTCTAGCGGGGCTCATGATAGGAGCCTCACACCGGGTCGATAGAAAGGTTATGCAGATTGCCAGCCTTAACAACGAGATTCAGGATCTAAAGAGCCGTTTTGCAGAAATCCGCACCCGATCAATGCATGTAAAATTAGAGACTGAAATCAAACGGAATTTATCCCCAAGAGGATTTGATTCTTCAACCAAACCGCCAACAAAAATTATTATAACCAAAGCCCAATGAACAAGAAAAAGCAGTTCGTGACTAAAATGACATTTGTAGCTGTGTCTTTGTTGTTGTTGGGGCTCACTGTTGGTTATAAACTGGTGTATTTGCAGTTGGTTGAGGGAGAGAAATACGAAAAACTTTCAGAGAAAACGACTGTAAAAAACTTTGAGATTACTCCTATCAGAGGAAATATCTATGCGCAAGACGGAAGTTTGTTAGCAACTTCTGTTCCGCGTTATAGCATATATTTTGACGCTGTTACAGTCAAAAACAGCGTTTTCAAAAATCATATCGAAGCCTTATCAGACTCTCTTTCATCTTTGTTTGGTAAGTCCAATGATCATTATCGCAATTTATTGGTTGGCGCACGCAGTCAAAAAAACCGATACAAACGATTGGCCTCTGACCTGAGTTTTGAACAGATGAAGAGAGTCCGTACGTTTCCAATGTTCCGTTTGGGGGGCGTAAAAGGAGGTCTTATAGTCGAGCGAAAAACAGTACGCGAACGCCCATTAGGAAAAATTGCTGAGCGAACGGTTGGTTACGAACAACGCCAACCCAACGGTCAATACCTACGTGTTGGTCTTGAGGGTGCTTATGGAAATCGACTTCGTGGTGTGCCGGGACTTCAGCTCAGACAAAAGATTGCAAATGGTGAATGGAAACCCTTGACCAATTCGTATCAACAAGAACCCTTAGACGGATATGATGTTTTTACAACCATTGATGTTAACATACAAGACATCACTCATCATGCACTGCTCAAGGCATTAGAGGATTTTGAAGCAGAACATGGCACTGCCATAGTAATGGAAACGCAAACGGGTGCCATCCGTGCTGTGGCCAATTTGGGCAGAACTCAAGAGGGTAAATATTATGAAAAACTCAATTATGCCATAGGCGAGTCACATGAGCCAGGATCTACCTTCAAACTAATGGCACTCGTAGCTGCTCTTGAGGACAAAGTAGTCGACACCACCACAGTCATTGATACAAAAAATGGGATTCTCACTTTTTATGGAAAGTATCATGTGCGCGACTCTAAAAAGGGAGGCTATGGAAAGATCAGTCTGGCTGAAGTGTTTGAACGCTCTTCTAATACTGGGATGGTTCAGGCAATTTATGAGAATTATAAATCTCGCCCAGAGTTATTTGTAAATAGGCTTATAAACATGGGGCTTAGCGAACCTTTAGGAGTTCCTGTTTTGGGAGAAGGGGTTCCGAAAATTCCTCACCCAAAAGATCCAGATTGGGATGGTTTGGACTTACCATGGATGGCCTATGGTTATGGAGTTTCATTGACTCCCTTGCAAACCCTGACATTTTACAATGGAATAGCAAACAATGGAGTGATGGTAAAGCCTAGGTTTGTTGATCAAATTAGGAGTTTAGGAGATATTCAGAATCAAAAATTACCTGTTGAAGTATTGAACGCTTCAATATGTTCTGAAGAAACATTAAGTAAAGTACAAGCACTCCTAAAGGGTGCTGTTGAAAAACCGTGGGGAACGGCTAGAAACATCTATAATCCTGAATTTGCAGTTTCGGGAAAAACAGGCACTTGTCAGGTAGATTACACAAAAGATGAGGTTCAATATGTGTCTAGTTTTGTTGGTTATTTCCCATCAGAAAAACCCAAATACTCATGTATTGTTGTTGTTCATCGACCCAACAAAAGAAAAGGGTACTATGGCAACCGCGTGGCTGCACCTGTTTTTAAAACCATTGCCCATAAGCTCTACAGCGCCATCCCAAAAGAAGCATCTATTGATATAAATAAAATTCATGAACTGGCGACTACACAAGTTGCCCAACCTATTATTTCGTCAACCCCGTTTAATAAGTCTTACCCATGAAAGCACTCAAAGATTTATTGTATGGAGTGTCTATCGATTCGGTGATTGGATCTACCGCTCTAAGGGTAAGTCAAATTCAATATAACTCAAGATTGGTTGGCAAAAAGAGTGTTTTTATTGCCCTTCGTGGTCAGGACAGTGATGGTCACGATTATATAGAATCAGCTATTGGTCTTGGAGCAGTGTGTGTGGTTTGTGAATCAATTCCCAAAAATTGTCAAAAAGGGGTAACCTATATTCAGACGGATAACTCCCGCATGGCTTTAGCCGTAATGGCAGCCAATTTTTATGGTCGGCCTTCTGAGCAACTTCAGCTTGTTGGTGTAACCGGCACTAATGGAAAAACTTCTATTGTGCGCTTGCTTTTTGGGGTCTTTCAGCGTATGGGTCATTCAGTGGGTGTGATTTCTACCATTGGCAATGCGATCAACGAACATTCTTATCCTGCTACCCACACCACGCCAGATCCTTTGGCTATCAACGCATTTTTACAAAAAATGGTGCAAGCCGGTGTTGCTTATTGTTTTATGGAGGTCTCTTCCCATGGTATAGACCAACACAGAACAACAGGCTTGACTTTTTCGGGGGGTGTATTTACCAATTTATCTCATGATCATTTAGATTATCATGAAACCTTTACTCAATATAGAGACACTAAAAAAAGATTTTTTGATCAGTTGCCAAGAGAAGCTTTTGCTCTGAGTAACAAGGATGATAAGAACGGTGCATATATGTTGCAAAACAGTGTGGCCAATCCTCATTTTTATGGAGCAAAAACGTCAGCAAGCTTCAAAGTTAAAATACTCGAGCGTGACTTTGCAGGAATGCTGCTCAATATAGACAATAAAGAAATTTGGACATCTCTTGTCGGAGATTTTAACGCTGTCAATTTATTAGCTGTTTATGCTTGTTGTAAATTACTCGGAAAAGAAGCCGAAGAGAGTTTGCATGCTATGAGTGCCATTGAACCTGTAGCTGGTAGATTCAACACATTTACGGCTTCTGACAAAATCAAAGCCATTGTTGATTTTGCTCACACCCCTGACGCTTTAGAAAACGTATTGAATTCCATCAATAAAATACGAACAGGCAACGAAATGTTGATTACGGTTATAGGCTGTGGTGGTGGCAGAGATGTTGACAAAAGACCTAAGATGGGGCGTATAGCAACCCAGATGAGTGACAAAGTGATTTTCACATCGGACAATCCAAGAGCCGAGGACCCTCAATTGATTATTGATCAAATGGAACAAGGGGTGGGTCCAGAGGATTTTAAGAAATTTTTATCGATTCCTGACAGAAAACAAGCAATTAAAACTGCTTGTCAGATGGCGCACCCGAATGATATCATTTTGGTGGCGGGCAAGGGACATGAGACTTACCAAGAAATTCAAGGCGTCAAAATAGATTTTGATGATCTGAAAGAGTTAAAATCAAACCTTAAAATCAGTGACTGATGTTATACTATTTGTTTGAATATTTAGAGCAGCATTACCAATTTCCTGGAGCAGGCCTTTTTAAGTATTTGTCCTTTAGAGCTTCCGTGGCTGTGATTTTGTCTTTGCTTATCTCTTCCATTTTTGGAAAAAAAATCATCCGTCTTCTGCATAATTCCCAAATGGGAGAAACCATTCGAGACTTAGGTTTGAAGGGGCAAAAAGAGAAAGCTGGAACCCCAACTATGGGTGGCCTGATTATTATATTGGCAACCTTGGTTCCTGTACTGTTGTTGGCCAAGTTAGAGAACATTTACATCATTTTGTTGATTGTGACCACCCTGTGGATGGGGATTATCGGTTTTGTCGATGATTATATCAAAATCAAGAAAAAAGACAAAGCTGGGCTTAAAGGTAAATTCAAGGTAATTGGTCAGGTTGGGTTAGGGCTTATTGTAGGTGCGACTTTGTATTTTCATCCAGAAGTCACCATTCGTCAAGAAGCTCCAGACACTCAGAGTTTTCAAATTGAGGAGCGCTCTACCAAAACGACCATTCCATTACTTAAAAACAATGAATTTGATTATGCAGACATCATCACATGGGTCGACCCTTCATGGGACAAATATGCATGGTTGGTTTTTATACCTATTGTAATCTTCATAGTAACCGCCGTTTCAAATGGTGCGAATCTTACAGATGGTATTGATGGTTTGGCGGCTGGGTCGGCGGCCATTATTGTACTGGCGCTTGGCATTTTTGCTTGGGTGTCGGGTAATATTATTTTTTCCGAATACCTCAATGTGATGTACATCCCCCAAATAAGTGAGCTGGTGATTTTTATTGCGGCCATCACGGGTGGCTTGGTTGGGTTCTTATGGTATAACGCTTATCCCGCCCAAGTTTTTATGGGAGACACGGGTAGTTTGACCATAGGTGGGATCATTGCGGTTTTGGCATTGGCAGTGAGAAAGGAATTGCTTATACCCGTTCTATGTGGCATTTTTTTAATAGAGAATGTTTCTGTTGTTCTTCAGGTGGCCTATTTCAAATACACTAAGAAAAAGACGGGGACTGGCAAGAGGATTTTTCTGATGGCTCCTTTGCACCATCATTACCAAAAACTTGGATTCCACGAAAGCAAAATTGTGTCTCGTTTTTGGATTGTAGGAATTCTTTTAGCCATTGTTTCACTTGTGACCCTTAAAATCAGATAACATGAAAAAAAGCTTGGTGGTATTGGGTGCTGGAGAAAGCGGGGTGGGCGCAGCCTTACTAGGCGAGCAGCTTGGCTTTGAAGTATTGGTCAGCGACTCAGGTTCCATTTCTCAAGCACATACCGAACAACTCAATGCCAAGAACATCCAATGGGAGAGTGGTCACCATACTCTAAACCAAATTTTAAATGCCGACTTGGTTGTTAAAAGCCCTGGAATTCCGAGTCATGTATCCGTTGTTAAGGCTATACATAAGCAAGGGATTGAGCTAATATCTGAAATCGAATTTGCAAGCCGCCATACCCAAGCAACTATTGTAGGAATCACGGGAACCAATGGCAAGACAACCACTGCTATGTTGGTGCATCATGTACTTAAGTCTGCTGGGAAATCGGTGTCTTTAGCAGGTAATGTAGGACTGAGTTTTGCCAAAGCAGTGGCTAACGAAAATCCGGATTACTGGGTGTTAGAGCTGAGCAGTTTTCAATTGGAAGACCTTCGTGATTTTCACCCTCACATAGCCGTAATGACCAACTTAAGCCCGGATCATTTAGACCGATACGAAAGCAACTATGAGCGTTATGTCGACGCCAAGTTTAATATGCTCACCAATCAGACTTCGGAAGATTACTTTGTTTATGACGCTGATGATATAGACATAAAACTAGGGATACAAAGAAACATACCAAAAAGTACGTGTGTTCCATTTACAGATACAACCATTAACTACAACAATTTAAAATCAATTGACATGAACAATATTGACAACACTTCGCTTCGTGGCACTCATAATGCAAAAAATGCTATGGCTGCTGCGGCCATCGCACAGTTAGTCAACATTCGAAAAGAAACCATTAGGGAAAGTTTAAAGACTTTCAAAGGGGCGTCTCATCGACTAGAGCAAGTGCTTCAAATCCTTAAAGTCGATTACATCAATGACTCCAAGGCTACCAATGTAAATGCAGCTTACTATGCTTTGGAAAGTATGAATCGACCAACTGTGTGGATTGTAGGCGGTGTAGACAAAGGCAATGATTACAGCGCCCTAATGCCTTTAGTGCGACAGAAAGTAAAAGCCATTATTTGCTTGGGTTTAGATAATGACAAACTTATCGATGTTTTTTCGCCAGCTGTCAATCTGATGGTCGAGGCATCCAGCATGCAAGAGGCGGTCCAAGCTGCTTATCACCTGGCTGAAAAGGGAGATGCGGTTCTATTATCTCCTGCTTGTGCCAGTTTTGATTTATTTGAAAATTATGAAGATCGAGGCAATCAATTTAAAGAATATGTACGTCAATTATAATGCGTAAAATCAGTCATTACATACAAGGAGATCAGGCTATTTGGGGCATTGTAGCTCTGTTGTCATTATTTTCTTTTTTGCCAGTTTATAGCGCCAGTTCCAATTTGGTTTACGTTCTTGGTGTGGGGTCTGTTACAGGGCATTTGATTAAACACATTGCCATTGTTTTTATCGGTTTTATTTTGATGTATGCTGTCCACCGAATTCCTTTCAGATATTTCGGGGGTTTGTCTCTTATTGGATTGCCCATCGTCTGGTTATTGTTGATCTATACTGCATTTCAAGGAACTGTTATTGATGGCGCAAATGCCAGTAGATGGATTCAAATTCCGATTATAGGAATCTCCTTTCAGACATCAACATTGGCTTCGGTTGTATTAATGGTCTATGTTGCTCGTTATTTGTCTGTCAATAAAGAAAAAATCATAACATTTTGGCGAAGTGTTTTGGTTTTATGGTTGCCTGTGGCCGTAGTTGTGGGCACCATTTTACCGGCAAACCTATCTACTGCGTCTTTGTTAACAGCTTTGGTGGTAATGTTGGCTTTTATTGGTGGATACCCAGTTAAATATCTTTTGGCCATGAGTGGGGTAGCAGTGGTCTTACTCACCTTATTTGTCATGACAGCCAAAGCTTATCCTGAAGCATTTCCCAATCGTGTTGATACATGGATGAGTCGAATTGAAAGTTTTACGGGAGGTGGAGACATGAATACTGATTACCAGATTGAACGTGCCAAAACAGCCATCGCTACTGGAGGTGTATTGGGTAAAGGAGCTGGTAAGAGTGTGATGAAAAATCTATTACCCCAAAGCACATCTGACTTTATTTACGCCATCATAACCGAGGAGTATGGTATGCTGGGTGGTTTGTCCCTTTTATTTCTCTATCTATTGCTGCTCTTCCGAATATTTAGAAGCGCATATAAAACAGAACATTTTTTCGGACAATTACTCATCATAGGTCTTGGCCTACCCATTATTGTTCAGGCGTTGGTCAATATGGGTGTAGCAGTTTCAATATTCCCAGTTACTGGACAACCCTTACCGCTTATTAGTAGTGGAGGTACATCCATTTGGATGACGTTTTTGGCTTTGGGCATCATACAAAGTGTCTTAGCCAATCGAACAAACAACGAACAAGATAAAAACAATCCTCTAGCAATATTAAGTGAAACCTTATAAATTCATCATATCGGGAGGCGGAACAGGTGGGCACATTTTCCCAGCACTTGCCATTGCAGATGCGCTCAAAGCTCAATACCCTGCTGCTAACATTCTTTTTGTGGGTGCAAAGGGAAGGATGGAGATGAACCGTGTGCCACAGGCGGGCTATGTCATTAAAGGATTATGGATTAAAGGCATACAGCGAAAATTTACTTTAGACAATATTTTATTCCCTTTCAAGCTGTTTGTAAGTCTTGTTAAATCTTGGTTCATCATTCAAAAGTTTAAACCTCATTTGGTAGTGGGTACAGGTGGGTTTGCCAGTGGCCCTTTACTTTATATGGCATCTCAAAAAAACATACCTACCCTTATACAAGAACAGAATGCATGGCCAGGTATTACCAATCGTTTGTTGGCAAAACATGCAAATCGAATATGTGTAGCTCATTTGGGAATGGATCGTTTTTTTCCAGCTCAAAAAGTAATACTTACAGGAAACCCTTTACGGCAAACTTTGATAAATCCTTCGATTGATTCTAAACAAGCTCGCTTCAAATTAAATCAACATCAAGACCGCACGACGCTCTTAGTGTTAGGTGGGAGTTTGGGAGCTAAACGCATCAATCAATTGATGGCTGTTCATGCACAGAAACTTGTCCAACAAAACTTACAGATTCTGTGGCAGTGTGGTTCGCTCTACCAACAAGAATACATTTCTTACAATCAAGATCATATTCGGGTGGTTTCTTTTTTAGAGGACATGGCATCAGCTTATGCTTCTGCGGATATTATCCTTTCAAGAGCGGGTGCTTTGGCTGTGTCTGAGTTGTGTCATGTAGGTAAAGCGGTGATGTTTGTGCCTTCCCCTAACGTGGCCGAAGATCATCAATACAAAAATGCGATGTCGATCGCACAACAAGATGCCGCAATTGTCATAAAAGAAAGTGAACTCGACGAAGCCTTTATACCGAGCATTACGCAGTTGATAAAAAATCCCTCTCGTCAGCAGCAATTGGGTGCTAACATCAAAAAACTGGCAAAACCTAATGCCACTGATGATATTATAGAACAGATTAAAGAAATGCTTCATGATTAAGCCTTATGTATATTTTTTGGGAATCGGAGGTATAGGAATGTCTGCTTTGGCTCAATACTTTTTACAAAAAGGACACAAGGTGGGTGGCTATGATCGAATGGCATCCTCACTGACAAAGAAGTTGACCTCTATGGGGGCAGAGATTCATTATAAAGAAGGGCTTTCAAACATTCCAAAGGATTTCACAAGTCCTGAAAAAACAACGGTAGTTCGAACACCAGCAATCCCATCAAGCTCAGAAGAATTATCTTATTTTCAAACCGAAGGATTTGAGGTGTTAAAACGCGCAGAAGTTTTAGGAGCTTTAAGCCGACAAATGTATTGCATCGCTGTTGCAGGAACCCACGGAAAAACAACAACTTCTGCCATACTAACACACTTATTGCGATCTAGCGGAAAAAAAATTACAGCATTTTTAGGAGGGGTAGCTCATAATATTGATTCTAACTATGTAAGCGAGGGAGATGAGCTTATGGTCGTCGAAGCCGATGAGTTTGATCGCTCTTTTTTACAACTTCAACCCGATTTGGCTTGTGTGACTGCCATGGATGCAGATCACTTGGATATATACGGAGAGGTGGCAGCACTAGAGTCTAGTTTTAAGGAATTTGTTGCTTTAACACCATCTTCTGATAATGTTTGGATTCGAGAAGGACTAACACTGTCTGGCCGTTCTTTTGGATCGAATCGCTTATCAGAAGCTTATGTTGATAATGTCCGTATCGAAAACGGCCAATACCTATTCGACTTTCATTATAAAAAAACACATATTTCGGATCTTGTTTTTTCCTTGCCAGGTCATCACAATCTGTTAAATGCCGCGGCAGCGCTTTGCTTGTCATTGGATGTCGGATGTTCTGAGGAATATGTAAGAGAAGGGCTTAACACCTTTTCTGGAATAGACCGCCGTTTTAGTAAGCGTTTGGAAACTCCAACGGTTGTGATAGATGATTACGCACACCACCCCGAGGAGATTAAGGCCATGCATGAAGCAGTACGCACATTTTATCCTTCATCAAATATTTTGGCAGTCTTTCAGCCGCACTTGTTTTCACGTACAAGAGATTTTTGTACCGATTTTGCAAGCAGCCTTTCGATGTTTGATCAGGTTATTTTACTCGAAATATATCCGGCACGTGAACTTCCAATCGAAGGGGTTTCTGCTAATAGTATTGCCCAAAAAATGGTGATTCGTCCTAAAGTAATTGATAAACAGAACTTGGCTACACAGATTTCAGTTATGGGAGCAGATGTTGTGGTGTTGATGGGGGCAGGAGACATTGCCGATGAAGTAGAAAAAGTTGTTACACATTTAAAAAAAGTTAAACATGTGGGTTAGGATCGCTTTTTTCGGTTTCTGGGTGCTTGTTTTAAGTGTTGTCACGACTTTTTCGTCATACAAAAACCACCTACGTCCTATAGTGAATGTATCGGTTTCGATAGAGGCTCAATATCCTCCAATGATCTCCTCGGATTCCGTTAATAAATTGTTAACACTTGCTCAGCATGATTCGCTTAGCCCTCAAAAAAGTGCAATAAATTTGAGGGAACTTGAAGCTAAGCTAGAGTACAACAACTTAATCAAAAAAGCAGAAGCGTTCTTGACAATCGATGATATTTTGCACGTAAAAGTGCGTCCCAGAATACCAGTATTGCGTGTTCTTGGAGATGGGGGTTATTATTTGGACCATGAAGGGTCTGTGATCCCTTTGTCTCCATTTTTTGAGGCCGATGTTCCAGAGTTTTGTGGTGTGTTGAATGAAGAAAACCACGCAGATGCAGCTGCTTTGGCTGTTGAATTAGGCAAGGATGTTTTTATGCGTTCACATTTGGGTTGTATGTATAGCCAATCGGATGGTATTCAGATCGAGGTGCCTCAACAGTCCTACGTTATAAAAATCCGTACCATAGATCAACTCAAACAAAAATTTGACAACTATAAAGCGTTTTATGTCTATGGGACAGACAACGACTTGCTAAACAAATACAAAGAGGTTGTGTTAGACAACACCAACCAGATAATTGGGACAAAAATTTAGATATGGAATCACATAAAAATTCAGTAGGATTAGATATCGGAACCACCAAAATTGTGGCCATGTTGGGCCGCACCAACGAATATGGTAAACTTCAAATTATAGGCACAGGAAAATCTCAAAGCCTAGGTGTTCATCGAGGGGTGGTCAACAATATAACTCAGACCATTCAGTCTATTCAGACGGCTGTTCATGAGGCTGAATCTTCTTCAGGAACTAAAATTGATGAGGTAGTAGTTGGAATAGCTGGGCAACACATACGCAGCTTACAACACAGTGATTACATCATCAGGCAAAACCCCGACGAGGTCATACAAGAATCTGATATTGAATCATTGATCAATCAGGTTTACAAACTCGTTATGTTGCCTGGTGAAGAAATTATACATGTTTTGCCCCAAGAGTTTAAGGTAGATGGTCAGTCCGAAATCAAGGAACCCATCGGAATGTATGGAGCTAGGTTAGAGGCTAACTTTCATGTGGTTGTAGGTCAAATATCTTCTATTAGAAACATTGCACGTTGTGTCAAATCTGCTGGTTTAGAGTTTGGAGGCATCACTTTAGAGCCTTTGGCATCATCGGCGGCAGTTTTGAGTCAAGAGGAAAAAGAGGCTGGTGTGGCTCTTATAGATATTGGAGGGGGAACCACAGATTTGGCGATATTCAAAGATGGAATTATTCGTCATACCTCGGTAATCCCTTTTGGTGGGAATATTATCACAGAGGACATCAAAGAAGGCTGCTCTATCATTGAGAAACAGGCCGAATTGCTCAAAATTAAGTTTGGTTCTGCATGGCCTGGCGAAAACAAGGACAATGAGATTGTGTCTATTCCTGGACTTCGTGGACGAGATCCTAAAGAAATTACACTAAAAAACCTTTCAAAAATCATTCATGCTCGAGTCACTGAAATTATTGAACAAGTTTACACAGAGATTAAAAACTATGGTCATGAGGAGCAAAAAAAGAAATTGATTGCTGGGGTTGTATTGACTGGAGGAGGGAGTCAGCTCAAACATTTAAAACAGCTCGTAGAATATATTACGGGTATGGATACACGTATTGGTTATCCCAACGAACATTTGGCAGGAGACACTCAGCCAGAAACTGCCAGCCCGACATTTGCAACGGCTGTAGGTTTGGTGATGAAAGCTGTAGACCAGCAAGTGGTTGAAGTATCTAGCGAAGCGTCTGAAACACCAGATGAAACTCCAGATGAGGAGCAACCCGTAGAAAAACAAAGCCAGAGAAGACGATCTATTTTTGATCGTTTCTCAGAAAGCATAAAAGAATTTTTAGACAACGCAGAATAAACAAAGGAGTTATGGAATCAGATTTTCAACAAATTGATTTTGATTTACAAAAAAATCAAAGCCACGTCATCAAGGTAATTGG
>JASFWO010000067.1:0-5406 GCA_050049275.1 Flavobacteriaceae bacterium
CGCCCAAAGGTACGAAAAGAGCGGGGTTTCAGAGAGGCACGCATCTGCCTGAGTGTAGAAACAGGCGTGTAAGAGAGATAGTTATTTATGAAACTTTCTATGCCATTCAAAATATTTGGAGTTTTTCAGGGGGTCGTTTTACGAATGGCTATAGCGACCATTTCCCCGTATATATTTATGTGATCCGCAAGCCTATCCCTTAAAGAGTGCCTTTAGCTCGGTGGCTTTGTCGGGCGATAGTTTTCCGGCCAAAATCAGGCTAAGTTGCCTTCTGCGTAGGGCCGCATCGTAGCGTTGATGTTCCAGCTCGGTCTCTGGCGCAATGGGAGGCACGGGGGTGGGTTTTCCGTTTTCATCAACCGCCACAAAAGTATAGATGGCCTCATTGACTTTTTCGCGTTGGGTCATTTTACCGCGGGGTTCCATCCATACATCAATAAAAACCTCCATAGAAGAACCAAACGCTCGGGAGACTTTGGCCTCTAACGTCAATACGCTCCCAAGTGGTACGGGCTTGCTAAAGTGTACATGATTTACAGATGCAGTCACAACGATGTTTTCGGCATGTCGCTCTGCTGAAATACAGGCCGCTCGGTCCATTCGTGATAGCAATTCACCACCAAATAGGTTGTTTAAAGGATTGGTGTCGCTAGGGAGCACCAAGTCTGTCATGATGCTTTTGGAGTTTTCAGGCGATTTGGCAACCATAGGTTATTGTTTGTAAAGCCAAGCGTCTTTGATGTCACCACGCTGTACTTGACGAAGAAAAGCAATCGCTGATTTCTTGTCTGTAAAACTTCCTAGGCTTACAGGGTGAAGACCTCGTTTGTTGGGGCTGAGTTGTTGTGCGCCTGCGTATCCCTTGGACTGAAGCGTCAGCACATAACGCTCTGCATTGGAAGGCACTCCAAAAGCACCTCCAATAATGTGGTACGATTGTTCTACAACCGCTGGGGTAATCTTGAGAAGGGGTAAGTCCCCTAGATCAAAAACCGCTTTTTGAACTTCGTTTTGAGCCTCTAAGCGCAAGGACGCTTCTTGGGCAAGCAATTGGTCTTGACTAAAGTCCTGATAGCTATAGAACCCTGCATATCCTATGACAAAAGCAACTGCTGCGGCCGCTACATAGCGGAGTATCCCAGAAGATTCAGACGCGGTAGCAATCGGTAAGGGCTCGGCTGTGTTGGGTAAGGCAGTAGCCTGTCGGTCTAATTTATATGCTGATATGGGTGTAAGCCCAAAGGACGCTTTTAGGTGATTGTGTTTTTCAGAAGGGGTAAAGACTGTGTTGTCTTCGGAGTTTAGTGTCAGGGCTCCTAAGCGATCAAGTGTCAGGGATTCTCCCTGATGGAGCAAGGCCTTCCAGCGAACCACTTCTTTATGAATCGATCGAACGGCTTGTTCATAGGAAACTTGTTCTGCTTGGGCAACCGCATTAGCCAACAAACCGTCGTTGGATTGTAGCTGGCTGTTGAATGAGATTTTTTTAGAAGGGGGATATATGACTTGGTCGGTCTCGTTAAGTCGAGCTGAAACGGGCTCTCCTAAAAAAGCACCAAAACCAGGCACGGTTACACAATCGTAGCGGTATAGTAATTGACTGATATGTTTGGCAAGCTGCATGCTCAAAAATAAGGATTTTTTTGCTGTTTTTCCGAATCAATATTGTTTAAATATGAATGTTTGGTAAATTCGTATAAACGCCCCCATCATGAAAGAATCTTTACCCCTTATGGCACTCCTCCATGCCAAGCACATCGGCCCACGAACCGCCCGCATTTTACTTGCCCATTATCAAACAGCTGAAAGGGTTTTTCAACATAAAAACAAGCACAAACCCAATCTTCCTGGGATAGGGCCCCTAGTATGGGAGTCTTTAAAAGACAAATCCATTCACCAAGCCGCTGAGAAAGAATGGTCAAGAATGGATAAAAACAAGATTTCTTTTATGGATTTTCGGGACGATGCTTTTCCGCAAGCGCTCAACCACTGTCCCGATGGCCCATTGATGCTCTTTTTAAACCTGAGAAACCTGAACATCAAAAGATCATGGATTTCCTCAGTGATGGACCCAAAATGCTTGATCTGATTGCGTTTAACACTGGGTTCAATGTGTCTCGTGTGGCTACTCTATTATTTGAGATGGAGATGATGGGCGTTGTACATCCACTGTCGGGGAAGCGGTTTGGGCTGGTCTAAAAGCCCAATTGTGTGCGCACCCTTTGCAAGACAGGGTCTGCGCTGCTTTTGGCACGATCGGCACCTCGCTTTAAAATTTGCTCCATTCGGTCGGGGTGCTTCATGTATTCATCAAAAAGTTGACGTGCAGTGTCAAATTTATGCAACAATGCCTCATAAAGAGCTTGTTTAGCATGACCATAACCATAGCCTCCAGCAGTATAATCGTTGTGCATTTGTTGAATCTGATCGGGAGAAGCTATTTGTTTGTATAGGGAGAACACTGTACAGGTGTCTGGGTTTTTTGGATCCTCCAAGGGGGTGCTGTCGGTAGCGATGCCCATCACTTGTTTGCGAAGTTGTTTTTCGGGTAAAAAAACATCGATTATGTTGTTTTTAGATTTACTCATCTTTCCTCCATCTGTCCCTAACACATACATATTTGCGTCGCGCAATACGGCGTCGGGAAGGACAAAAGTTTCACCAAATTGAGCGTGAAAACGATTGGCGACATCTCGGGTCATTTCTAAGTGTTGGAGCTGGTCTTTTCCTACAGGAACCTGATCGGCATCATAGAGCAATATGTCTGCCGCCATGAGCATGGGATAGGTAAACAAGCCTGCATTTATATCCTCCAAACGATCTGCTTTGTCTTTAAAAGAATGGGCCAATGCAAGTCTGCTGTATGGGAAAAAACAATTTAAATACCATGCCAGTTCGGTGACTTGTGGAACGTCTGACTGTCTATAAAAACACGATTTTTCGGGGTCTAGTCCGCAAGCCAACCAAGCAGCGGCTGTAGACAGGGTGTTTTGTTTGGCTCTCTGAGCGTCTTTGATTTGTGTAAGCGCATGCAGATCGGCAATAAACAAAAAGGATTCGTGTTGGGGCTCGTTGGCAAGGTCAATTGCAGGCAGAATGGCGCCTAATAAATTGCCTAAGTGGGGAGTGCCTGTACTTTGAATTCCGGTCAGAATGCGCGCCATAGAGCTGTCGTTTTTTCGCTAATACAAAGGTACGGGTTTTGGATTATCCTCAAATTAGTATTTTTGGCCATGCTCAAACTGCTACGAATTGCCCTTTTGGGTTTGTGGAATGTCTGGTTTTACATATTGGCAGGTATTGGCGTTGTTTTGTGTTTGCCTTTTTTGGTTCTTTTTCTACAGCGTGAAGCATGGTATCGCTATGTATTTTGGTTGGCACGCCATGTTTGGTCGCCCATTATTCTATACGGAATGGGTTTTTGGCCCGAGGTTAAAAAACTACAGCAGTTAGATAGCAATAAAAACTATATGTTTATCGCCAACCACCTGAGTATGATTGATATAATGATGATGTTGGTGGCGATTCCTAACCCTTTTGTGTTTGTGGGCAAAGCGGAGTTAGAGCGCATCCCATTGTTCAATTATATCTACAGGCGGGCTGCAATTTTGGTGGATAGAAGCAGTGCGCAGAGCCGGAAAAACGTATACCCAAATGCACAACGTAAACTCGATATGGGTTATAGTATTTGTATTTACCCTGAAGGTTTGGTGCCGCACCCTGACGTCTATTTGGCACCATTCAAAAACGGGGCCTTCAGTCTTGCCATTCAGTACCAGATTCCCATTGTTCCTGTTACACTACCCGACTGCAAAAAGAGGTTTCCTTTTCAGTTTTCTTATAAATATTGGGTTGGAAAGCCTGGAAAGGTTCGGGCGACCATTCATCCACAAATTGAAACAAAAGGCCTTGCTTCTAAAGATGTCAAAACCTTAAAAGAAAACGTTTATCAACTACTCAGTAAAAAGCTTAAGGAACAAGGTTACTCCTAATCTTCTGTTTCTTGGCTTCTAACAAGTCCCTCTATTTCTTCTGCTAGCTCGAGGTTGTCCTCTAAGAGTTTAATGACGGTCTCTCGTCCTTGACCCAGCTTGGTGTCGCTATAGCTAAACCATGAACCGCTTTTTTGTACAATCCCCGACTCGACGCCTAAGTCTAAAAGTTCGCCGACACGAGAAATCCCTCTGCCATAAAGTATGTCAAACTCTACCGTCTTAAATGGAGGGGCGACTTTGTTTTTAACAACTTTAACACGGGTTCGGTTCCCCATGATTCCTCCTTGTGAGTCTTTGATTTGAGTAGATCGACGAATATCCAATCGTACAGAAGCGTAAAACTTCAAAGCATTACCCCCCGTTGTGGTTTCTGGGTTGCCAAACATCACACCGATCTTTTCTCTTAGTTGATTGATGAAAATTACGGTACAATTGGTCTTGCTGATCGAAGCGGTGAGTTTGCGCAGTGCTTGAGACATCAATCGGGCATGAAGGCCCATTTTTGAGTCTCCCATCTCTCCTTCTATCTCACTTTTAGGGGTTAGTGCGGCTACAGAGTCAATGACAATCATGTCAATGGCTCCCGATCGAATCAGGTTATCTGCAATCTCCAATGCTTGCTCGCCATGGTCTGGCTGAGAAACGATGAGTTCATCTATGTTTACACCTAGATTTTGGGCATAATATCGGTCAAAGGCATGTTCTGCATCTATAAACGCAGCAATGCCTCCATTTTTTTGGCACTCTGCTATGGCATGAAGTGTCAGAGTTGTCTTTCCTGAGGATTCTGGTCCATAGATTTCAATCACGCGCCCTCTTGGATACCCACCGACACCTAAGGCCGTGTCTAGGCCTATAGAGCCTGAAGAAATCGCTTCGATTTCTTCTTGTGCGTCGTCGTTCATCCGCATTACGGTGCCTTTGCCGTAAGCTTTGTCTAGTTTGTCTAAGGTGAGTTGTAATGCCTTGAGTTTGGCGTCCTTTTCATTGCCCATACTTCGATTTTTTTCAGAACCCTAAAAGTACAATTTTTCATAGGAAAAAAGGAACGTTAAAGCCGATTTTTAAATTCATACCTTTGTCGAGTAAACTTAATCCGTATAGCATGCAACTGTACAACACATTAAGTGCGCAAGAACGTGCCGCGCTCATAGATAAAGCGGGGGATGAAAGGTTAACGCTTTCGTTCTACACTTATGCGCACATCCAGAACCCACAATTGTTTAGAGACTTTTTGTTTATACACTGGAACAAACTTGAAGTTCTTGGCCGCATCTATGTGTCTTTTGAAGGCATCAATGCCCAGCTTTCTGTGCCCGCAAAAAAGTTTGATTTGTTTAAGTCACACCTAGACAGTGTTGATTTTCTCAACGGAATTCGGCTCAACATTGCCATCGAACAAGACAACAAG
>JASFWO010000068.1:0-5339 GCA_050049275.1 Flavobacteriaceae bacterium
TTTTGTTTGAGTGATTGTAGCTGGCTTGACACACTGGCATCATACTGCAAGTCGTCAAGGCGCAAAACAAATCCACCCAAAATATCTTTATCTACTACATTGACCAACTCAACTTTCTTATCGGTCAATTTTTTAATCGTAGCCAATACCTCTTTTGTCATTTCAGGGCTTAGAGGAATGGCCGTGGTCACATGTACGTCTTGCTTGCCCAAATGAGCATTGTAAAGCTGCTTAAACTTTAAAGCAATCCCGTCCAAGTGAGCGGAACGATTGTTTTCTGCCACCAGTGTTAAAAAAGTTTTTACGAGCGCAGAAGACTGTCCAAACACCGCTAACAAGGTGCTTGCTTTCAAGGACACACTAATTACCGGACTGCGCAATACCGCTGCCAAATCCTCACTGTTTTCTAGCGTGGAATAGATGACATCCATGTCTGCAGCTACCTGATCGACTGCCTTTTTTTCTTTGGCAGTAGCAAGAAGTGCTTTGGCATAGCGAATGGCAACTCGTGTTCCTTTCATAATTATTTAATACTAACGTCTTTCAGAAGCTTTTGAACCAGCTGAGCTTGTTTTTTGTCTTCAGACAAAACTTCTTTGGTCACTTTTTCAGCAATCTCAATAGATAGCTCTGCCACCTGATTTTTGAGTTCAGCGACAGCCGCACGTTTCTCACTCTCAATGGCTGATTGAGCTTGCTTCATGATTTGAGCTGCCTGAGATTTTGCTTCGCCTTTGGCGTCATCAATTATTTTTTGCTTGAGCTCACGAGCTTCTTTTAGAAGGCCTTCTCTTTCTGCTCGGGCTTCTTTTAGAATGCGCTCGTTATCGGCTTGCAAATTTTCCATTTCAGCTCGTGCAGCCTCTGCTGATTGAAGTGCGTTTTTAATGCCTTCTTCACGATCATTAATGGCTGTGAGGATGGGCTTCCATGCAAACTTGCGCAACAATAATATAAGGCCGACCAATATGACGGTCTGCCAAATAAAAAGCCCAAAAGAAAATTCACCTAATAGCTTATCCATAGTACTTGTTTTAAAAACTTACAGGCAGCACAGTGTTGTGCTGCCCGAAGAGTGTAATTCGTTATACTGCGAACAAAGCGGCAAATCCGATTCCCTCGATAAGGGCAGCTGCAATCAACATCGCTGTCTGAATCTTTCCATAAGCTTCGGGTTGACGTGCAATCGCTTCCATGGCAGAACTACCAATTTTTCCGATTCCCATTCCTACTCCGATGACGATTAGGCCTGCGCCTACAATTACTGGAATTTCCATAATAAATCTAATTTAATTTTTAGTTGTTATAATTTTTTTAATGTGCTTCGTCGTGATGTTCTTCTACTGCAAACCCAAAATATAAGGCAGACAGCATGGTAAATATATATGCTTGCAACAAAGCAACTAATAATTCTAATATCGAGATGGCAAACGCCAATACAAATGACAAACTGCTTCCGAGCCAATTGTTGAAAATAAACATCAATCCAATCAAGCTCATCAATACAATGTGACCTGCTTGAATGTTAGCGTACAAACGAATGAGCAACGAAAACGGCTTGATGATGACGCCCAACAGCTCTATAGGAGCCAGTACAATTTTCATCAAAAAAGGAACACCAGGCATCCAAAATATGTGTAACCAATAGTTTTTATTGGCTGTAAGGTTTGTTATCAAAAAGGTGAGCAAGGCCATGCCAAAGGTAACGGCTATGTTTCCAGTTACATTGATCCCCAGTGGACTGAGCCCTAATACGTTTAAGAACCAAATAAAGAAGAAGATTGTGAGCAAAAAGCTCATGTACTTTTTATAGTGCTTTTCTCCAATATTAGGAATGGCAATGTCATCACGTATGTACAAAATGATGGGCTCAAAAAAGCGCCCAACACCAGAAGCAATGCTTCCATTTCGAGCATAAGAACGTGCGAGCCCTCTAAACAATAAAAACATGAGCAAGGCAGTGGCCAACATGGTGACAACACTTTTGGTTATAGATAAGTCCAAAGGTTTTTCGTTGGTAGGATGGTGTTGATCATCATACGATATTGTCCCCTCTGCATCTGTTTTGTAAATCTTACTGTGATACAGCTTATAATATGATCCGTTACACTCAACAACTGCTTTACCGTGTTTGAGCTTGCCAGAAGAAAACATCACCAGGCCATTGTCCCAAAGAATAACTGGTAAAGAAAATTCAATGTACTTCTTTTTACCTTCTTCCGTTGTGTAAGACCCTAATGAGAAGTTGTGTGTGTCTTCAAGGTGGTGGCGGATGTATGCTTTGATTTCGGATTTGAGGTCGCCGCCCTTTTCTTTTTCGGGCTTTTCAGATGCGTATCCGAGTGCCCCGATTAGGATGAAAAAAATCGCTGGAATAAGTAGTTTTTTCTTCATGCGAAATTATGGCTGCAAATGTAAGGCATTCGGGTAAAATATTAAAACCCTTTTTCAAATATAAATATCAATCGATTGAGCCTTTATTAAGGATGCGTGCTGAAGCAACGACTGTGATGCTTAATGTTACGATGTAGGGAACAAAAAAAACAGAAAATTCAACCCTTGAAAGTTCATCATCAATAGTGAAAGTAGGATAAAAAAACAAAAAGAAGACGAGAAACTTAAGCATACTGCCTCCCAAAAAAACATAGCCAGCCATCATAGAATGAGAACGGTGTACCAACACAACTGCCATAAATATGGCTAATGCCAAGAAATAGTTTACCAAATAAGCA
The DNA here is from genome assembly GCA_050049275.1 of Flavobacteriaceae bacterium. Taxonomy (GTDB): domain Bacteria; phylum Bacteroidota; class Bacteroidia; order Flavobacteriales; family Flavobacteriaceae; genus UBA724. The sequence continues at coordinate 2,733 of JASFWO010000068.1, forward strand.
GGTGTCATCAAGCTTGTTGGATCAACATGGTTTATTGAAAATAATTTTTTGTGAACAAACCAGACCACTAGGAGTATTGCCAATAATAAGGTTGCCAAACGGAGGGTTCGTAAAATCATAGGTTCATTCTATTAATCTGTTTTATCAGTACATAAATGGAAAGAAAAAGCCCAATCAATACACAAAGTAAGGTGTAAGTGTTGTCTCCTTCGGTAAACATCCCATCTAGCCATTTGCCTAATCGAGCAGCAAGATATAGCGTAAGGCCTAGCTGAAAGCCATAACCTGTGAACATTGCCCAACGGACTAGCGGTTTAGCCGGTTTTTTCTTTGGTTTTTTCATGAGAAGGCTGAAGTGTTTTAACGGCCTTTTTCATCACGCACTGTGCGTTGAGCAACGCACCTACTTCAACAGAAAGTTTTCCTGTGGTAACCTCTCCCTCAACCAAGCCTTCGGATTTGATCGATAATAGATTTGACACCTCTATGTGTCCATTAAAACGACCCATGATGTCGGAATTGGTGCATGAGATTTTACCTTTGACTACGCCCTCTTTACCGATGACCACACGACCAGTGGTTTGTATGCTTCCTTCTAAAGTTCCATCGATACGAAAATCGGACTGAGAGTGAATTTCTCCAATGACCTTTGTATTAGGTTCTATGAAGTTGATTTTAACATTATTTCTTGAGTTGTCCATAAGAATCAATTTTTGGGTGAATCTAAAGCTAAGTCCTTAAAAATCAGTGCATCTCTAAATTGGGATGTCAAAACTACAAAATTTTTGTTCAACTTTAATTGTGGTACCTGATCTTGAATATAACCCACAAAATCAGTGGCTGACGATTCGTCCACAAAACCATGCAACACCAAAAATTCGATCTCGCGGTTGTAAACATCAATAGACAAGCTCAGGGCGTTCTCTAGAATTTGGGATTGAATCCATTCTGAGCACTTTTGAAGAAGTTGTTGGGTTTGGGTGTTTTCGTTTCTATTTCTGACAAAAATCAACTTGTAACTGTCTGAATTCGTTTGATTTTTGCGGATTTCGGTAAGGGCATCCAAACGTACTTTGGCCTCTGTTCCTGCAGTCTGTTTGGGGTAGGTCAATACCACCTCATTCAGGGCAGTTTTGTAAGTGTCAATTCCGTCGAGTCTGCCAAGTGCCTCTGCGCGCAACAAAGCATATCGTGATCTTAGATCTTGATCTTGCGTTCCCAAAACAGCCTTAGATGCTCTGTCAATTACAGCTTCAAAATTTTGTTCTAAGAACAGTTGTTGTGCTTGTTCAATGTCAGATTCAAATGCTCCAAGAAGCGATTGATTTGGGTTTAAAAGAATTTGAGCGTACTGAGAGTCGGGGAACTCTGTCAACAATCGGTTTTTATAAGCGTCTGCTTGTTCGTCCTTTGTTTCTTGTGCTATTTGGTAAAGATGATAAAGAGCGGGTAGGGTATAGTCAGAGGGTTTGGACAACAACGTGGTCAGTCGTTCTTTGGCTAAATCGTACACCAAAAATTGTTCTTTGTAAGCAAGGCCTGATTGGAATAAGGCCGTGTTGCGTACTTGTTCCAAGCTGTCTCTAGATTGTTCTTCGGGAATCTGGTCGAGGTAAGTATCCACCAAATAACGTGGATCTTCTGGTTTTTTTTCAGCAGAAAGGCTGTCGGCAATTGCACGCTCTGCAGGAGTTAGTGTGAGTTTGGGTTTTCCAAAACGCCAATTGTCTTCAAGTGATATGTCGCCCCAAATACGTATAAAATCACTTTTACCCCTAGCCAACTGTGTTCGATCATAGAAATAAAAGTCGTTTCCAAAAAAAGAGACATTGGCCTCCATTTGTTGTTGCTCCTTGACTTTTTGCAACGAATCCAACCTTTTGATTTCAGTAATGTATTCAGTAAAAAAAGTTTTTTGTTCTTGAGGTGATTTGTCCATCAATGCCAAGATGCTGTCGTTGGACTGGATATCCATCTCGTAGTTGATAATGTCTTGTAGCTTGTTTCGTTTGCGTTTGACCTTTCGAAATTTTCTAGTGTCTGGCTCTATTGCTTTCATGGTGCTGTCCAAATAAGCGCCCGAGTCTAAAAACAAAGCTTTGTCAAAGTAAATGTCCGCCAAGGTTTCATAAGCCATACCTTTGAGGTAATTGTCTTGAGTGTTGGTGCGTAAACTCTTATTTAACAAACTCTCGGAAGAGAGCGTATCACCAAGCTCTAGATGAAAAACCGCTTTGCTAAAGTATATTTTATCCAAAAACCTCTTGTTTTCATCGTTTTTAATCAAGTCCTCATAAGCTTCTGTGATAGAAAGCTTAGGCCTAGTGCTGGAGTTTAGCTGATTGATTTTGGCATGAATCCAAAAAGATCGAGGAATTTTCCTGTTTAAATCAATCACTCTCTGATAGGCTACCGTTGCCGAGTCATTATACCCCAATTCATCGTATAACTGCCCAAGAATGTAGGCATATCTAGCAACGAGGTTTTTGTTTTTTTCAAGAAATATCGCTTTTTGTAAAGGGGTGGTTGCTTTTTGAAGACTGTCCAAGGCCAAGAAAGCGGCAACTTGATTGGCGCGTGCAGCCGCTTGTTCCTCCGTAGAGAGTG
>JASFWO010000070.1:0-5179 GCA_050049275.1 Flavobacteriaceae bacterium
TATGTCATAGCTGTAATTGGATAATCTTTCAAAATAATCACGGTCTTGAATAAGCCCGTGTTTGAGCATTTCAGCATATCCACTTCTAAATTCATTTTCAGGAAGGGTTTTAAGAAACACAGGGTCTACGAGTACGAAACTTGGTTCTTGAATGATGCCAATTTGATTTTTAAGCTGATCCAAGTCCACACCTGTTTTACCTCCAACAGAAGCATCAACCATCGAGAGTAGTGTAGTAGGAATGTTGATAAAATCGATTCCTCTTTTATAAGCACAAGCTACAAAGCCTCCTAAGTCTGTAACCACTCCGCCTCCTAAATTGATCAACAAGGCATTTCGGTCTGCTCCTAGTTCCGAAAGTTCTCGCCACAGTTGTGAGCAGGTATGGAGGTGCTTGTGTTTTTCTCCAGCCTCTATAACCAAAACGGTAAGTGATTGATTTACTTTTGCCTCTAAGATTGGCAAACAAAATCGATTTGTGTTTTTGTCAGTTAAAACAAAAACATGACTGTAATCAGATTTGTTTAAAGAGTCAGCCAGTTCTTCCCAGCCTGTTTCTTCAAAAAAAATCCGACTCATTTCAGTTAACAAAGAAGTTGGATAAGACATAGTGCAAAAGTAATCGAAATGTTTTATTTTTAAATGTTGTAAATAAAACACATAACCCCAAAATGGATCGTATATTTAACAATACCACAGTGGCATTTGCCCATAAAACAACGAAAGAACTACGTAAGGCTCGTAAAATTTTTTTGTTGCTTTCGAAAAGGTATATGGTTCGTGTTGGTATGACACTCTTAAAATGGTCGAAGCGAATCCGATTGCAGGGATTTTGGTATATAGAACGTCTTATCTATCGTCATTTTTGTGCAGGCGCTGACCTAATGCAAACCGCTTCAGTTGTTCAACAGCTTAATAAATATGGTGTGAGCGCCTATCTCAACTTTGCCATTGAAGATGTCAAAAGAGAAATTGAATTTGACAACAACTGTGACAAAGTCATTGAATTACTGCTTTTTTCTAGAGACAAAGAAAATCTTCCTTTCGGAGTTTTTAAACCCACAGCTTTTGGCGACTCTGATATATATGAAAAAATTAGCAATGGAGATTCTTTATCAGAAGAGGAAAACCAGGCATGGCAACGCACAGAAGTTCGATTTAGAAAATGCTGCCAAGTGGCTCATGATGAAGGGTTGTCTCTGCTAATTGATGCTGAAGAGAGCTGGTTACAAAATGCTGTTGATCGACTTGTAATGGATCTGATGAAAGAGTTTAACACAAAAAAACCCGTAGTTTTCAATACGGTTCAACTTTACCTCAAATCTAGTTTTCGTCGACTGCAAGTGATGCATAAGAGTGCTCTTAAAAACAATCATTATTTGGGTTTAAAATTGGTAAGAGGGGCCTATATGGAAAAGGAACGATCTAGGGCAAATTTTTTAGAAATAGACAGCCCAGTGTTTGCCCATAAAGTCGACACAGACAACAACTTTGATCAAGCCTCACTGTATTGTTTAAAAAACATCGATGCTAAAATGGCTTTGTTTTTTGGCACTCACAACGAGGCAAGCACATATATGGCTATTGAATTAATGAAGTCTCAAAAGATTAAAAACAATGACAAAAGAGTGTGGTTTAGTCAGTTATATGGAATGAGTGATCACATCAGTTATAATTTGGCTGCAAAGGGGTATAATGTAGTTAAGTTTTTGCCTTTTGGCCCCATGGATAAGGTGATGCCTTACCTTATTCGAAGAGCTGAGGAAAACAGTTCGGTTTCTGGTCAAACAGGAAGAGAAATCCAACTTGTCGATATGGAGCTCAGAAGACGTAGGAGTAAACTCAACGGATCTTTTTGAAATACACAATGCTATCGCAGTTTTTAGCATCGTAAGTGCCTAGGTGGTTCTCAAGATAATAGGTGTTACATTCTTTTTTACCTATTTTACTTTTAGAAAAATCAATCTTTGCTTTTTTAAGAAAAAGGGTCTTATTTATGCTGATGGTGTCAGATTCTGTAAACTTCCATGTTTTCCCTGAAATATCGTGGATTACTCTGGCTTGTGGACCGTAATTGCACTGGGTTTTTTTACCACTTAAGAAAAAAAACAAGAATACCAGCCCCAATGAGAAGCCCCCTAAATAATACCCTAATCTTCGAACAAAACTCATGAAAATTCTAGTTTACGATTGTGTTCATCGATTTGAGAAATGTGAATGTGGTGTGCAATTCTTTCAATTTGATCCAGAAGCAGTTCTGGCCATTCAATAAAACAAGGTCTCCCAGAGTACAGATACTCATCGATTCCTAAATTCTGAAGTTCAGCTGCATCTTCTAAACGATATAAATCCATGTGATAAACAGGGCCATTGGGAGTGCTGTACTGGTGAACGAGCCCAAATGTTGGGCTACTGATCACATCCGTACTTCCCAATGACGCGATCAAAGATTTCACCAAAGTAGTTTTTCCCATTCCCAATCCACCATGTAGCGCCACAATCGGGTGACGAAGCTCATTCTTAATGCTCTGAGCTACGGATTCTAAATCTGAAAGACTGTAAGAGATTTGCATACTACAAAAATAACCTACTTAGGCGAAAGAACCGCAAAGGGGATGAGCATTTCTTCGAGAGAAACCCCTCCATGTTGGTAAGTGTCTTTGTAGTAGTTGACAAAATGATGATATCTAGTTGGGTATATAAGATATCGATCTTCAGTTGCAAAAACAAAGGAGCTTGTCAGATTGATAGTGGGGAGCCCGATAGACTCAGGCTGATCAAAAGTAATCACATTTTTATCCTTTATGCTGACTCGTTTCCCTGTTTTGTAACGGATATTGGTACTTGTGTCTTTATCACCAAGAACTTCGACTGGATTTTTTACATTGATTGTGCCATGATCTGTGGTGATAAGAAGTTTAAAACCAAGACTTTGCGCTTTTTTGACAATTTCTAAAAGAGGGGAATTCTCAAACCAGCTAGCAGTCAATGACCTATAGGCTTTGTCTGTGGCAGCCAACTCTTTAATGACATCCATTTCTGTTTTCGAATGTGATATCATGTCCACAAAATTGTACACTACTACCGTGAGTCGGTTATGAAGTTCATTGTTGAGTTGTTCGGCTAATTTAATTCCTTGTTCAGGTTTATTGATTTTATGGTAACTATGTTTCCAATCAAGACCCATTTTGTCCAATTGTGCTTGAATCAACTTGTCTTCAAATAGGTTCTTCCCGCCTTCGTCTGTGTCGTCTTTCCACCACTGAGGATGTGTTTTTTTGATTTGACTGGGTAGTAGTCCAGAGAAGAAAGCGTTGCGAGCATATTGAGTGGCTGTGGGCAGAATACTACAATAAGTAGTTTCTTCTTTGAGTCCGTAATAGGGAAGTAGAGCCGATTGAATAATCTTCCATTGGTCAAAACGCAGATTATCAATCATCAACAACAAGGTTGGGTTTTCATTTGAAATTTGAGGAACCACCAATTCGGCAAACGCACGATGTGAAAACACCATCTCGGCTTCGTCTTTTATCCAACTTTCATAATGTTGACGTACACTTCTTGTGAATTGTTGATTGGCTTCTGTTTTTTGAAAAAGAAGAATGTCTTGAACACCATCTGAAGTAAGCTTTTCTAATTCGAGTTCCCAAAAAACTAATTTTTTGTAAACCTCTTCCCACTCTTGTAGAGATTGAGCTGAATTGATGTCATTATTTAGCTCCTGAAAGGATTGCTGATAAGTCGATGCTGTTTTTTCAGAGACCAGTCGCTGATCGTCCAAGTTTTTTTTCAGAGACAATAAAATCTGATTTGGATTAACAGGTTTAATCAAGTAATCCGAAATCTTTGCTCCGATAGCTTCTTCCATGATGTTTTCGGCTTCACTTTTTGTAATCATCACAACAGGAAGGTTGGGGTGATCTTTTTTGATGTGGCTTAAAACCTCTAAACCGTCCATTCCTGGCATATTTTCATCGAGAAGAACTATGTCTATGGGTTGATTTTTTACTGATTCTAATGCATCAGCTCCATTCGAACAAGGATGAATTTTATATCCTTTTTCCTCCAAAAAAATGGCATGCGCTTGAAGCAAATCGATTTCATCATCTACCCAAAGTACTTGAATCGGCTCCATAAAGTGTATCTTTGTTGCTCTAAGTTTGAATTATTGAGGCTCAAATATTATAACGACCCAATTTACGGTTTTATTTCAATTCCTACACCGCTTATTTCTGCTTTGATACAAGAGCCAGTGGTTCAGCGCCTTCGCAGAATTCATCAGATGGGGTTGTCTTATTATGTCTACACTGGAGCAACCCACAGCAGGTTTGAACACGCACTAGGGGCTATGTATCTGATGTCTAAAACCCTCGATTGTCTCCAGCAAAAAGGAACTCTCATTACAGATCATGAGAGAGAAGCTGCTCAAATTGCCATTCTTTTGCACGATTTAGGTCACGGACCCTTTTCACATGCACTTGAAGGAATTTTTTCTGAAGGTTTTTCGCATGAAGAAATTTCTTTGTTACTGATGGAAAAGCTCAATACTGTATATCAGGGAAAGTTAGAAACAGCCATTGAAATGTTTAAAGCGCTCTATCATCGACCTTTCTTTAATCAATTGATATCCTCACAGCTAGATATGGATCGTTTGGATTACCTTAAGCGTGATAGTTTTTACAGTGGTGTCACAGAAGGTAATATCAACTCTGAACGTATTATCGCCATGCTATGTGTTCAAGATGATGTATTGATGGTGGAAGAGAAAGGCATTTATTCAATCGAAAAATTCTTGTTGGCAAGAAGGTTAATGTATTGGTCTGTGTATCTTCACAAAACGAGTTTCGCAGCCGAAGAAGTGTTAAAACGTATTTTTAAAAGAGCAAAATATTTAATCAGTAATGGCCTTGAGGTTGAGCTGTCCCCAGCTTTACATTATTTTCTAAGCGGTGCATATTCAAAAGACCCAGTTGAACAAGCTTTAAATCATTTTTCTACTTTAGATGACATAGACGTTATGTCTATGATTAAATCCGGAGTAAATCATACAGATCTTGTTTTTTCGACGCTTTGTACCAGTATACTTGACAGGAAACTACCTAAAATTAGAGTTACACAATCACCGCCTAGCTCCAAGAAAATTGAAGAAAAAAAGGAATTGTTTAATAAGTCAAATATG
>JASFWO010000072.1:0-5136 GCA_050049275.1 Flavobacteriaceae bacterium
CTTTTTGCACATTTCTGAGGTGCGTTTTCCGCCACCATGTACCAAGATTTTGTGACCATTCATGGAACCAAAAGCAGATAAGGCACGACTTAAATCATTTTGATTTTCTATTAGATTACCTCCTATTTTGACTACATGAAGCTTATGCATGATCTAAAAGAGTTTTTAGTATTGCTTGAGCTGCATAAGTTCTGTTGTTGGCTTGCTCGATTACCAACGATTTGGAGTGATCCAATACGGCATCCGAAACAACAACATTCCTTCTAATAGGCAAACAATGCATAAAAAATGCGTCGTTGGTGAGTTTCATTTTGTTTTCAGTTAACATCCAACGATTATCTGTCCGGAGAATTTTTCCATAGTCGTTATACGAACACCAATTTTTCACATAAACCACATCTGCATCTTTTAACGCTTCAACCTGATTGTAAACGACCTTATTGTCTCCTACTATCATTGGGTCCAGATCATAACCCTCTGGATGCGTGATGATAAAATCTGCATCTTGATGATTTATCATATTTATAAAGGAGTTGGCCACAGCATGTGGGAGTGCTTTTGGATGTGGTGCCCAACTCAATACGATTTTGGGTTTCTTTTTTTGAACTTGTTCTTTTAGAGTTAGCGCATCTGCCAAAGCTTGAAGGGGGTGCGCTGTTGCACTTTCCATGTTAACTATGGGGACAGAGGCGTTTTTGATGAAACTATTGAGTACTTGTTCAGATTCATCTTTCTCTTTATCTGTCAGGGTTGCAAAAGCACGAATGGCAACTATGTCACAGTATTGAGAAACAACCTGTGCAGCCTCTTTGATGTGCTCTGAGCGTAAACCGCTCATGATGGTGCCATCTTCGTACTCAATGGCCCAGGCTTCGTTGCTAAAATTCATTACCATCACATCTAAGCCCAACAGTCTAGCCGCCTTTTGGGTACTCAATCTAGTGCGTAAACTTGGGTTGAAAAAAAGCAAACCGATTGTTTTGCGAGAACCTAATTGTGAAAACGCATGTGGATCTGATTTTAGTTCAGATGCCAATTGAATCATTTCTGCCATGTCTGGCACATCATTTAGGGTAAGCAACTGCTTCATATCAAACATTTTTTTAATGCATCGAAAAACACATCGATGTGTTTTTTTTCAATGGTTAATGGTGGAAGAATTCTCAGAAGGTTCTTATTGCTGCTGCCTCCCGTGAATATTTGATGATCATATATGAGTCTCTTTCTAATTTCCCCAACCTCATGATCGAATTCTAAGCCAAGCATCAATCCTCGTCCTTTGATTTTTTTTACTTCATCAATCTTTTTGGCATTTTCAACAAAATAATCTCCCATGTCTTTTGCATGGGATTGTAATTGAGATTTCTTTAAAACTTCAAGCACTGCTAAGGACGCTCTGCAAGCCAAATGATTGCCACCAAAAGTAGTTCCTAACATTCCATAACGTGCTTTGATGTCAGCTTTTACGAGAATACCGCCAATAGGGAACCCATTTCCCATTCCTTTGGCCATAGAAATCACATGAGGTCGAATGGGAAATTTTTGGTAAGCGAAAAAAGTCCCTGTTCGTCCAAAACCAGATTGTACCTCATCTGCAATCAGACATGCTCCGTATTTTTCGCATAGTTTTTCCATTCCTATTACAAAGGATTCTGTGGGTTCATCCAATCCTCCAACCCCTTGAATGGCTTCAAATATCACCGCGCAGACATCGCCCTTTTTTAAGGTCGTCTCTAACGATTCTAAATCATTGAAATCCAAAAAACTAACCTGATGTTGAGCGTTTAAAGGGGCATTGATGTTGGGGTTGTCAGTTGCAGCTACTGTGGCACTTGTTCTTCCATGAAAGGCGTTTTTAAAAGCAATAACTCGACTCTTTCCTGTTTCAAAAGAAGCTAATTTTAGTGCATTCTCGTTTGCTTCAGCCCCAGTACTACACAAAAATAGTTGGTAGTTTTCACAACACGATTGCTCAATGATTTCATCTGCTAATTGGTGTTGTAAAGGGTTTTGAATCGCGTTAGAGTAAAATCCAATACGGTTCAGTTGTTGCCTAAGTGCTTTTTTGTAAGTAGGGTGACCGTGACCTATAGAAATCACAGCATGGCCTCCATACAGATCCAAGTATTTCTTTTTGTATTTGTCAAAAACATATACTCCCTTAGCCTTTACAGGCTCCACATCATACAAAGGATATACGTCAAAAAGTGCCATGTTTATCCTTTTGCAATGTTGTTAATCTTGTTAAATGAAGCCACAATACCTCTTATTAAGGAAGAACTTAAACCTTGATGCTCCATCTCGTTAAGCCCTTCGATGGTACATCCTTGAGGTGTGGTAACCTTATCGATTTCTTGCTCTGGGTGAGAGTTGGTTTCAATCAACAAACTGGCTGCCCCCATAGCTGTGTACATAGACATTTTCATGGCTTCCTCTGCATCAAAACCGAGTTGAACTCCACCTTGAGTCGTAGCGCGTATCAATCGCATCCAAAAGGCAATTCCTGAAGCACAGATAACTGTCGCAGCACGCATGTGCTTTTCATCTATAACAATGCTAGTTCCTAAACCGTTAAAAATGGCTTCTGCCAAAGGAAGTCTTGACTTGGCTTTGGCGTTTGCGCACAAGCAAGTCATAGATTTCCCAACTGAAATAGCTGTATTGGGCATACTGCGTACAATATGTTGGTTCGTTCCTACGATGCCCTCTATCTTCGCAATGGAATACCCAGTTACAGTAGAGATGAGAACATGTTTCTCATTTAATAGATCTGAAATCGACGTCAATACTCCGTCGAGTTGTGCAGGCTGAACCGCCAAAATAATAATGTCAGATTCCGCAACTGCTTTTCTGTTATCACTTGTTACCAAAGTGTTTTTGTACTCCTCCCATTCAGAAATGCTCGATGGGTTGCGGCGTGTTAAGTACAATTGAGTGATGCTGTTGTTAGTAATCAGCCCCTTGGCAATACTTAAACCTAAATTTCCTGCTCCTAAAATGGCTATTTTCATTTGATATAATTTTAATATACGTTTGCTTTAAGTTGTAATCCTGTTTTTTGTTCCCAACCATGCATAAGGTTCATGTTTTCAACGGCTTGCCCCGAGGCACCTTTTAGTAGGTTGTCAATGATGCTTGTAATAAGCAGCTTATCCCCATGTTTATGAAGATGAATTACACAATTATTGGTGTTGACTACCTGTTTGAGATGAATGCTTGTTTCAGATACATGGGTAAACGGATGGCTCTGGTAATATTCTTTATAGATCCTTTTGGCGTCATCTTCACTTCCTGAAAAAGGGGTGTATGCAGTCACAAAAATTCCTCTAGTGAAGTTGCCTCGGATTGGTAAAAAATGTAGTTCCGGCAAATCACCTTGAACTTCAATAAGTGTCTCACAAATCTCGCCTAAGTGTTGGTGGGTAAATGGTTTGTACCATGACACATTGTTATTCCTCCAGCTGAAGTGCCCTGTGTCAGAGGGTTTAACGCCTGCCCCTGTACTTCCTGTTAAGGCATTGATATGAACGTCCTCTGAAAGTAGTTTTGAATGAGCCAATGGCAAAAGCGCTAATTGAATGCCCGTTGCAAAACAACCTGGATTGGCAATAGCTTGAGCTGATTGAATGGCCGATTTTTGAAATTCTGGTAGACCATATACGAATGATTTACCTAGAAAGTGATGATCTGCTTGCAGTCTAAAGTCGTTGCTCAGATCTATTATTTTTGTGTTGTCATTTACGGGATTTTCATGTAAAAAAGTCCCTGACAATCCATGCCCCAAACACAAAAACAACACATCGACATTAGTATTGATTTCATTGGTAAACAATAATTTAGTTTGTCCTATCAAATCTGGATGTGCCCCGCTTATGGGTTTGCCTGCGCGTGTTGTGCTATAAACAAAATCAAGAACCACATAAGGATGATTTAACAGAAGTCTTAGTAACTCACCGCCTGTGTAGCCAGAACCTCCAACAACACCTACAGTTTTTTTATTTATTGTTGACATGTTGATGTATTTTATTTGCGTTTGCACTAATTTTTATAAATCCTTTGGCCTCTTCAGCTGTCCAACCTAGATTCATTTCCCCATAACTTCCAAATGAGCTATCCATCAAATCAAAAGGAGATTCAATACCATCTAAAGTGAATCTATGTGGGTGTAGTGTGACATAAACAGAGCCATTAACGGTTTTTTGGGTGTTTTCTAAAAACACTTCAATATCACGCATTACAGGGTCTAGATACTGTCCTTCGTGTAGCTGCATTCCGTAAAAATTAGCCATCTGATCCTTTTGAAACTGCTGCCACTTGCTCAAGGTGTGTTTTTCCAACAAATGGTGTGCTTTGATGATAACCATCGGTGCAGCTGCTTCAAAGCCCACACGACCTTTGATGCCAATGATGGTGTCACCCACATGGATATCTCTTCCAATGGCATAAGAGGATGCCAATTCTTGTAGTTTTTGTATGGCTTCAACGGGGTCGTATTTTGTTTCATTTAACCCGACCAGTTCACCTTTCTCAAACTGTAAACGGATGGTTTGAGCTTCCTTTGATGTTAATTGACTGGGGTATGCGATTTCAGGGAGTGGTTCACGCGATTTTAAGGTTTCACTTCCACCAACACTGGTTCCCCAAAGTCCTTTGTTTATTGAGTATTGAGCCTTTTCCCATGGCCAATCTACGCCATGAGATTTTAAATACTCGATCTCACTTTCTCTAGAAAGTTGTTGGTCTCTGATAGGGGTAACGATTTCAATATCTGGGCACATGATTTGAAAAATCATATCAAACCTCACTTGATCATTACCGGCTCCAGTGCTGCCATGAGCAATGCATTCTGCATTGATCTTTTGAGCATGTTCAGCAATTGCAACAGCCTGAATAACTCTTTCGGCACTTACAGAAAGTGGATATGTGTTGTTTTTCAGGACATTGCCATACACTAGGTATTTAACAATTTTTTGATAAAAGCTAGAGACCGCATCAATCGGTGTGTAGCTTGCCGCACCCAATGCCTCGGCCTTTTTGGCCAATTCCTCGGTTTCAATTTTATCAAAGCCCCCAGTATTTACACTGACAGCATGGACTTGATAGCCATTCTGACTCAAAGATTTTATACAATAAGAA
>JASFWO010000073.1:0-5127 GCA_050049275.1 Flavobacteriaceae bacterium
ATTACGGGTGTTTTTCCAGACGACCATTCTGATAATAATTTTTCTTTGTTTTCACTCCCCCCATGAAAATAGTTTGCGGGGATGTTTTGGATCCGCAACTGTTCAGCCAATGACTCGCAGTGTTTTCTAGTTCGCATATATACAATACAGTTCCCTTTACATTCTTGGATAAGCTCTGTCAAAGCCCCAAGTTTGTTGGTGGTATGCACGACGGCATAACTTAAATTTTCTCTGTCAAAACTGGTTTGTACAGTTTTTGGATTTCTAAGTTGCAGAGATGCACAAATATCTTCTTTAACTAGTGGAGTTGCTGTTGCAGTAAGCGCTATTACGACAGGATACCCAACCAAACGGATGGTTTCATGAATTGTACGATATGACGGTCGAAAATCATGTCCCCATTGTGAAATACAATGAGCTTCATCCACAACCAACAAGCCAATTGTAAGGTTTTGAAGACGCTCTTTCACCAAAGGGTGTTGGAGGCGCTCGGGTGATATGTATAGAAAGTCTATCTTGCCATATTGACAACGATCCAAAGCTTCCACAAGTTCTTCTTCCTGTAGAGTGCCGCTTATGCTCATAGCATTTACTCCTCTTTCTTGTAATGATTTAACCTGATCTAACATCAAGGCTATCAATGGACTTATCACCAAGGTTAACTTTTGTTGGTACAAACCCACCAATTGATAGCAAAGCGATTTACCACCTCCAGTAGGTAATATCACTAAAGTATCTTGACCAGATATTACAGTTTTAATAGCCTCCTCTTGACCAGGACGAAAGTGTTCCCAACCCCAATATTTTTTTAAGATGGATTTAAGCTCCATTAAAAATGAGACTTTATAAATTCAATTCGCTGCGCGACACTTGTTTTTGGTACTTCTACGATGAACATTGAAAATTTTTGATAAACCGCTTTTAGGTGTTCGTGAATTTTGACTGCGTGTTGATAGGTTTCATACCGCTCTGCATCTTGTGTGTATATTTCTTCCCATGGGGGTAGCAAAAAAACTTTGTCATAAACATAACTTTGAGCTTTCTTGTCGAACTCAATCGGGTATTTTGCATTGATTCCTTCAAGATAGGCAATCACATCATGAATACCCCGGTCGAATAAATGAATTTGGGCTTGCTTTGCGTGATTAAATTGATCGATTCTTTTTGAGAGCAATAGATTGCTAAACAACGTAGGATCTGTCAGGAAAGGCTGTTCTTCTCCTGATTGTTGAGCTTCCGCAATAATTGACCTAGAAACCTCTTCAAAACAGAAGACATCATCCATCTTAAAGGCATTAATTAGGGTGGTTTTGCCGCTGCCTGGAGCGCCAGAAATCACATAGCGTTTGAATTTTGGGATTAGCATGTTATCAAATTTAAGAATTTTGAAACCAAAATTAGGTATCTTTGTATTCGATGAAAAGTCAATCTAAAGAAGCCTCTTTCTATCTCCGTTTGCACAAGCAGTTGTCCGAATCATCAGACTGGCCAACAAATTACTTGTTCAAGTTTATCATCCCATCTGAAGAAGGTCGAAAAACTGCTTTGTTGTCTATTTTCTCTGAAATAGATGTAAAAATAAGTACAAAAAAATCTTCAGGTAATAAGTATGAAAGTGTTTCTGTAGAGTCTGTTTTTGAAACCCCAGATGCTATTATAGATATTTATAAAAAAGCATCCAAAATTGAGGGGATCATTCAGTTATAACTTTATTTAGTATTTTTAACCAATAAATCAATCCCTTGAACGAAAATCTTCAATACAACACAAAACGATCACGTCTAAGAATACCTGAATACGGTCGTCATATACAAAAAATGGTAGATCAAGCGGTTCAGCTCAACAATCGAGACGAACGCAACAAAATGGCACAAGCAATCATCGGAGTGATGGGCAACCTAAACCCCCATCTACGCGATGTACCCGATTTTCAACACAAACTTTGGGATCAACTTTTTATAATGTCTGAATTTGAATTGGATGTGGACTCTCCTTATCCTATTCCCCTTAAAGAGGTATTGTCAGCACGTCCAGAGCCACTATCATATCCACAAAATTTTCCAAAATATCGTTTTTATGGCAACAATATAAAAACGATGATAGAGGCTGCCCTCAAATTTGAAGATGGTCAAGAGAAAGAAGCTTTGTTTTTTGTGATTGCTAACCATATGAAAAAATGTTTTCTAAACTGGAACAAAGACACGGTTGAAGACAAAGTCATTTTTGATCATCTTTTTGAGCTTTCTGATGGAAAAATTGATCTTAGAAATGCAGATGAAACACTCTCAAACTCTGACGACTTAATCCGCTTGAGCAACAAAAGGTTTGGAAGGCAAAAACCCCAACCTCATAAAAACAAAAAATTCCGTTCTAAACGTCGCAAATAGATATGGGGACATTTGTAGTTGAGGGCGGTCACACCCTTTCAGGATCTATTCAACCACAAGGAGCAAAGAATGAAGCTTTGCAAATATTGTGTGCCGTTTTGTTGACTCCCAATCGTGTGGAAATTAGCAATGTACCTGACATTGTTGATATCAATAAATTGATAGACATTCTTACTCAATTGGGCGTGAAGGTTGATAAATTAACAGCCAACAGCTATGCATTTCAAGCCGACAACATCAATTTGGACTACCTCACTTCAGAAGCATTTAAGACTGCTGGTCGAGGTATAAGAGGGTCTATTATGTTAGTGGGTCCATTATTGGCTCGCTTTGGAAAAGGTTTTATCCCCAAGCCTGGGGGTGACAAGATTGGACGTAGACGTGTAGACACCCACTTTGAAGGTTTGATGAAGCTTGGCGCAAAGTTTCAATACGATCGAGAGGCTCATTTTTATGGTGTGACTTCCGAAAATCGTCTTAAAGGTGCTTATATATTGATGGATGAGGCTTCTGTTACAGGCACTGCAAATATTGTTATGGCAGCAGCCTTGGCAGAAGGCACAACTACAATTTACAATGCTGCATGTGAGCCTTATTTACAGCAACTTTGTCATATGCTCAATCAAATGGGCGCTCAAATTTCAGGAATAGGCTCAAATATGCTTGTTATTGAAGGCGTTGAAAGTCTTTCAGGAACCCAACATCGCATCCTGCCCGATATGATTGAAATCGGAAGTTGGATAGGGTTGGCTGCACTTACCAAAAGCGAATTAACCATCACTAATGTAGCTTGGGAGTATTTAGGTCAGATCCCTGCAGTCTTTAGAAAACTGGGAATTCAAATTGAGCGTCTTGGTGATGATATGTTTATTCCAGCTCATAAAAATGGATATGAAGTACAAGATTATATAGATGGATCTATACTTACAATTGCCGATGCGCCTTGGCCTGGGTTCACTCCTGACTTGTTGAGCATTGTTCTCGTTGTTGCTACTCAAGCAAGAGGTAGTGTGTTGATTCATCAAAAAATGTTTGAAAGCCGCTTGTTTTTTGTGGATAAACTTCTCGACATGGGAGCTAAAATCATTCTCTGTGACCCTCACAGAGCTACTGTGATAGGTCATGATTTTAAATCCTCTCTCAAAGCGACAACCATGACTTCGCCCGACATCAGAGCCGGAATTTCATTGCTTATTGCTGCCCTTTCTGCTAAGGGAACCAGTACCATCCATAATATTGAACAAATCGATAGAGGGTATGAGCAAATTGACAAACGTCTACGTGCATTGGGTGCAAAAATCACTCGTCAGTAGACCACATTTCAAGAGTCAATTTGGCGGCAGTCGAGATCAACGTTTCTAGTTTTTCCAAATTCACATCCTCAAGTTTTTTAACATATAAGCAGCCCTTTCCCTTTTTGTATGTGCCCAAACCTTAAAAAGGCAGCATCTTGTGTTCTAAATCACACATAAGATATAGAGTAAGTGTGTGTTTGCGAGCCGCAAAACCTGACACAAACCATGTTCCTTTACGACCACTTCTGTACTGGTATTCGTATTGACCAAAACCTATGATACGGTCTCCCCAAACCACAGGGGTTTCAAGAAGAGCTTTCTTATAAAGCTCAAGTAGTTTTTGGTAATCTTGACGTTGAGTATTCTCTGAAATACTTTGGAAAACAGACAAAACAGTCTTGTTTGTAGGTTGGGTTTTATTAGGCATTGGGGGTTTTTGTACAATGTACAAAAATTACCTTTTCGAAACTTTATTATTACTGATTGATTTTTGTCGACTGCATTTAAATCGCTGAACGTCAACATTTCTTTTTTTGCTGTGTTTGGTAGCTCTGCCTTGAACACGTGAACGCCACAATCGAAAACTACCGGGTTTTAAATTGTTTCGCATCAGTTTGATTACCTCTTGCTCTGAAAGGTTGAATTGAAATTTAATCGCATCAAAAGGGGTTCGATCTTCCCAAGCCATTTCGATGACTCTATCTAATATTTCCGCACTAAGTATCGGTTTTTTCATCTCAATCAAAATTGTTTCTGTTAGGTAAAGTATGTTTTGATAAAATACGCTTTGATTCTTTTCTTACCATTTTTTCTTTTCTGATTCCCCAAAGCTTCTTAGATGCATTTTTAAAACTCAAACGAATATCAACAATGGGTGAGGGGTAATCCTTCCCTATCCTAAGGTTGTAAAATTGTTGCTCGATTAAAGTCATTTTCCATGGCTCGTGAATCAGGTCTAAAGGAAGGTTGCTAAGCTCGGGGACCCATTTTTTTATAAACAAACCCTTTGGATCATGTTCAAGACTGTTTTTAACGGGATTGTAAATACGTAACATATTGATGCCTGTTACTCCTGCTTGCATTTGAAATTGGGGGTAGTGAATCCCTGGTTCGAAATCTAAAAACAATCGCCCCAAATATTGAGCGCCCGACTGCCAGGGCTGCCACAAATGATGCGTTAAAAAAGAAACCAACATAGCCCGCATTCTGAAATTTATATAGCCTGTTTGGAAAAGACACCTCATCGATGCATCTACTAGTGGATACCCTGTGTTGCCTGTTTTCCATGCATCTAAAAATTTGTTGTTTATTCTCTTTTTTAGATCCTTATAACCTCTGTTGATGCTTTCAAACTCCATTCGACTCTCCATTTCAAACTTTTGGATAAAATGTGCCTGCCAACGCAACCTAGAAGTAAACGCATTAAGTTGAAATCTTGACTTTCC
>JASFWO010000074.1:0-5105 GCA_050049275.1 Flavobacteriaceae bacterium
ATGGTGGTGAAACAACATTCATAAATGGGAAGGTTTACACTTTAGCACAGGATGCTAGTACATTTCCTATGAGAACAACGTTCTATAATTTCTCAGGTGAAGCTTTGCCTACATCAACTTTTGATTTGGAAGGAGTAATCACTGAAAGATCTGATATTGGGCTTCATTTAGCTCCAAGAGCATTTTCTGATGTAACTTTATCGATTGTAAAATTTAATGACACAGAAATTTTTGTCTACCCCAACCCTGTTAAGTCTAATTTAAATTTCTTAGGGCTAGCCAATTCTGTTCAAGCCTCTGTATATGATATGACTGGAAGGCTCTATTTCCAGAAAGAGGTTACAAACACTTTAGATGTGAGCAGCCTTAAAGCAGGCATCTATATGGTGAAAATCCAAAATGAAAGTGGTTCAAAAGTCTTTAACATTCTAAAGAACTAGCCTTCATTGATACGATCAAAAAAGCGGAACTCAGTTCCGCTTTTTTTATGTCTATTGTTTTTTGAGGAGGAGCGCATAGACCGGGAAGTGATCGCTATAGCCTCCTGTAAATTTACCTCCAGCAAAACTGCGAAAAGGGTAGCCTTTATAACGTCCCTTTTTATTAAAAAGGTAAGGAGGATTAAAGATACCAGCCTTCCAAAAGTACCAGTCGGTTTCTGTCTTTTTTAATAAAGACGGACTTACATGAACCTGATCGAGTACATTCCATTTGTCGCGGTAACAGCTGGTTCCAATTCCCTTTTTATAAAAGGACATCATAGGATTGTAAAAAGTCGTGTTGTCAAGAACGTCCTCTCTGTTACCCACAGCCCCCAAAGCGTCTTCAACACTCTTGTTGTTGGGGTCGTCATTAAAATCCCCCATATTGATGATTTTGGCCATTGGGTTTATGGCGCGAATTGAATCAACCGTTTTTCTGTTGAGTTCCCCAGCGGCAATTCGCTTGGGTTCGCTACTTGCTTGCCCTCCACTGCGTGAAGGCCAATGATGAACGATTACATAAATAAGTTCGTTGTCCAAAAGGCCAGATACCACCAATTGATCTCTTGTATAATCTCGATCTCCGTCGGAGTCATAAAGTGATAGAAAATGTTTTTTGGCACGAAGCAGTGTAAACTTACTTTTTCGATAGAGCAAACAAACATCAATACCTCTTTCGTCTGGCGACTCAAAATGAGCAATCCCATAGTTGTACTTTTTCAGGGTAGGGGAATTGACGAGTCTTTCGACAACATACCTATTTTCAACTTCTGAAAGACCAATGATTGCCGGAGCGCTCCCCGTTACATCACTTCCAACGTCGGCAATCACCTTGGCGGTGTTGGCGAGTTTCATCTCAAAAATCTCTTCTGTCCAACGATCACGCCCCTCGGGTGTGCGGTCGTCATCCCTTGTTTTAGGGTCATCAAAGTGATCAAATAGGTTTTCTACATTATAGAATGCGACAGTCTCGACTGCAAATTTTTGGTCTTGTGCAATGCAATGATTCAATGCAAAGACAAAGAGAAATATGTGGGTGATTTTTTTCATAAAATTATTCAAATATTAACTAAAATAAGTTTAAATTGCGATATATAAAAAACAATTTTGTGCGAATTCTTTTTCTCTTTTTCCTCTCTGTAAATTTTGCGTTTGCCCAGCAAAATATCTCAGGATTGATTGTAGACAGCGAGGGTCGACCGATCCAAAACGCGCTTGTACAGGCACCTGAACTTGCTTTGCAGACACAATCCAACGAAAACGGCGAATTTAGCTTGTCTCTTACCAGCGCTGCCATCATCTCGGTTACGGCCGAAAACTTTCAAACCTACATTGAGGAAGTGAATCCAGGGGATGTCTTGACCATTTCTTTGATCGCTGCTACGGCTAGTCTTGTTGAGGATGATTTTACAGATACAATGAGCATGATCACCATAAGCGATGATGAGTTGAGTGAGGATGATCAAGCAGCAGACAATATTTCTGGACTCTTACAGTCTTCACGTGATGTGTTTTTACGTACCGCGGCATACGAATTTAGCTCTTCGTTTTTTCGCGTTCGAGGTCTTGATTCTGATTTGGGTGCGGTTCGCATCAATGGGGTGCCAATGAATAAGTTTTACAACGGACGTCCTCAGTGGAGCAATTGGGGCGGCTTGAATGATCTTACTCGAAACCAAGAATTCAATCCTGGAATCCAAACTTCTGACTATGGGTTTGGTGGTCTGATTGGGTCTACAAACATCAACACCAAAGCATCGTCATACCGAAGTGGAGGTCGTGTGACTTATTCTTCTTCTAATCGCTCTTACTCTAACCGTGTATTGGTAAGCTATGCAAGTGGCCTTAATCAAAAAGGCTGGGCCTATGCCCTTGCTGTGGCCAACCGCTGGGGCGAATCAGGTTATTCCGACGGAACGTTTTACGACGCACAATCATTTATGTTGTCCGTAGAGAAGGTCATGGAAAAACAAAGCTTAAACCTTACCGTTATCGCAACACCCAACCGCAGAGGTAAATCATCGCCCAATACCCAAGAAGTCTATGATTTGATGGGAACCAAATACAATGAGTACTGGGGTAACCAAGACGGAGAACAGCGCAACTCTCGCGTGAAGCGTTTGGAAGAACCCATTATTATGTTGAATCATGAAATTGAGTTCTCTCCCAAGACGACGCTACAAACAAGTGTCGCCTATCAGTTCGGTGAACTTGGAAACAGCCGCTTTGATTATCCCGGAGGGGCCAATCCCAGTCCTACATACTATAAGAACCTACCTAGCTACTACTTAGCAGATGCAGATGGCCCCGACTATGCGGGCGCTTACCTTGCACAGGAAAGATTATTGGCTGATGGTCAGATCGATTGGAACAGAATCTATGATGCAAACCTCAATACCGCATCAAGTGGATTGCCCGCGGCTTATGTTTTGTATGAAGATCGTGCCGATGACACTCAGTTGACATTTAACACATCACTAAAAACCTTTTTGACCGATCAAGTGAGCGTTGTGTTTGCAATGACACACCAAGACATGCAGTCGGAGAACTTTGCTGAAATCCAAGATATGATGGGGGCAACATCTTATCTAAATAGGGATTCATTTGACGGCTATGCCTACAACCTTGAAGACCCTGATGGGACCGCTGGAGTAGGAGATCGTTTTAAGTACAACTACCTTTTTGATGTCCAACAAACAGAAGCTTTTTTAAAAGCTCAGTTTTCTTTGAATCGTTTTGACGGTTATATGGCGGGTTCACTTAAAAAGACTTCCTATCAACGTGAAGGCTTGTACCGCCACGGAGCTTATGCAGACAATTCATTCGGAAAGGGTAAAAAACTGACTTTCGAAACACCTAGTGGTAAAGCAGGACTGACCTATAAGTTGAGCGGCATGCACTTATTTGATGCGAATGTTGCGTGGGTTCAACGTGCTCCGCACCTAAGAAACACCTATGCCAACTCAAGAGAAAATCACTACATCGTTGGCGAATTGGCTGGTCGTGATTTAGAAGTAGAAGAGATTACAGCTTACGACATCAGCTATATTTTAAGAGCTCCGAAGCTCACGGCAAGACTTACTGCCTACCACACTTCAGTAACCAATGCGAGTGAGATCTCGTTTTTCTTTGCTGAAGGAATCGGAGGAGATACTTCTTCTTTTGTGCAAGAAATTTCTCAAAACATCGACAAAGAACACCAAGGTATAGAGTTTGGTTTTGAGGCCAACGTTTTGCCAGCGCTTACCATCAAAGGTGCGGCTTCGGTGGGTCGCCATCTGTATGCAAACAATCCAAGTGTTTATTTGACTTCTGATGACTTTGGTTATTTGGATTTTGGAACTTCGAAAATGAAAAACCTTCGCATTGCCAATGGTCCTCAAGAGGCTTATTCAATCGGATTTGAATACAGAGAAAATTACTGGTGGTTTGGATTTACAACCAATTTCTTCAACCACACATATGTAGATGCGAGCCCGATCAACCGCACTCAGAATTTCTTACTAGACAGCGATGGACTCCCATTAAATGACTATGACCCAGAACTCGCCCGAGAACTCTTACAACAAGAAGAGTTTGGGCAGTATATGGTATCTAATCTTGTTTTGGGTAAGTCATGGCGCATCAACAGAAATTATCTAGGTTTTTTCTTTAGTGTCAACAACCTGTTTGATGAAGTCTTCAAATCAGGTGGATTTGAACAGTCTAGGAATGCCAATTTTAGAGAACTAAAACAAGAATTTGCTGCCCCTAAAAGACAATTCGGCCCCAAGTACTGGTATGGTCGTGGAACAAATTATTTTTTGAATTTATATGTACGTTTTTAAAGAAAGTAACATGAGGTATATGAACAAGATCTCCCATTTAGTATTATTTACATTGTTGTTTATTGCTTGCCAACAAGAAGATGTTTTTGATGTCCCGGCTGCATTAGGAACAGAAGAAAACGCAACACTTACATCCCTTCTTGCGGAAGTTGACCAGGGCACCAAAACCATGGTTTCTGTGTCAGACCTAAAAGGCCTTGCCGTTTCTGGTGAAGCCGTTGAAATCGTTGCAGACCTTGTTCTTAAAGGTTATGTGGTTTCCTCTGATGCAACTGGAAATTTTTACAAAGAAATTTATCTTCAGAACGACCCTTCCAATCCTACGGGAGCCATGCGTATCCTTATTGATGTAACCGATTCAAACAATATGTTTAATCCTGGGCGCGAGATTTATATTGATCTAAAAGGCTTGTATGTTGGTGAATACCGTACGGGCGATGGGGTCATTTCTATCGGAGCATTGGATGTAGGCGAAAATCGTTTGGCCAATATTCGTGAGAATGTCGCCAAAAGGCACATGCTTCGATCTGCTACGACTGCCGACCTCACGCCTCTATCACTCAAATTCTCTGAAATTTCTGATGTACATGTAGGGATGATGGTGGCGATTTCTGATGTAAATGTGATTTCTACACAAGCAGGTCTTCCTTTTGTGGATCCTGATGACAGCTATGATACACAACGTACTTTAGAGGCTTGCGATGGATTTTCTAAATCAACCTTTCTTTTAGAAACGAGTGCGTTTGCGAATTTTAAACAAGATCTGCTGCCCTCTGGAACAGGTACAATTCGTGGA
>JASFWO010000141.1:0-3143 GCA_050049275.1 Flavobacteriaceae bacterium
TAGAAATAGACAGCTTAAAAAACCAAGACGCTTTTCGCAAAGAGTTTTTGGGTAATGTTGCCCATGAATTGAAAACCCCCCTTTTTACGGTTCAAAGTTATATACTGACGCTTCTAGACGGCGCTTTAGAGGATGAAAGCATCAATAAAAAATATCTAAACCGAGCAAATAAAGGGGTCGAACGCCTAAATTATATTATTAAAGATTTGGACTTGTTGACTCAGTTAGAAACGGGCAATACCGCCTTAGAGGAAACCTATTTTGATATTGTTTTATTGATTCAAAATGTGTTTGAATTATTAGAAATGCGCGCCCAAAAATCCAAAGTTTCTCTAGAATTTGATAGACAATATAAGACACCAATTATGGTTTATGGAGATGATGAGCGAATCCAACAAGTGTTGACCAATTTGATTGTGAACTCCATTAAATATGGAAAGGAAAAAGGAACGACTGAGGTTCGAATCGAATCATATGATGAAAATAGGATTGTTGTTCGCGTTTCTGATAATGGTGATGGTATCGATAAAACACACCTTCCTCGTCTTTTTGAACGTTTTTACAGAGTGGACAAAAGCGGAAATCGGAAGCAAGGAGGATCTGGCTTAGGGCTTTCTATTGTGAAGCACATCATCGAGGCTCACAAAGAGGAGATTTTTGTCGAAAGCCAACCTGAAGTTGGATCACAATTTTCCTTTACTTTGAAAAAGTCTGCACCCGATGGTGCCATAGAAAAATAATTAGCAAATTTCTTTATGGGCAGTAAAAACAAACTCAAACGTTTTAAACAAAACGAATCATTTTCCAATGTAATTCAACCCACGCGTGAGGTTCTTGTCAAAGGAGATTTTGAACACAAAGGAAAGTGGATGAAATTTTTCGGTAATGACAACCCTTTGGTAGTGGAGTTGGGTTGCGGAAAAGGAGAATACACAGTTGCACTTGCTAAAAACTATCCTGAGATCAATTTTATTGGCATCGATATTAAGGGTGCTCGCTTTTGGCGAGGTGCTAAGACCGCCCTTGAAGAAAACCTTACAAATGTTGCTTTTGTAAGAACACAAATAGAACTCATAGAGCTTGTTTTTGATTCAGAGGAAGTGTCGGAAATTTGGCTCACATTTCCGGATCCCCAGCTCAAATACAAGCGAACCAAACACAGGTTGACCAACCCAGATTTTCTTACCAAATACAACCACATACTTCGCAAAGGAGGAGTGGTTCACCTTAAAACAGATTCTTCTTTTTTACATGGTTACACACTGGGGGTGCTTCAAGGATTGAGGATTCAACCCATCATGGCACATCACGATGTGTATAAGTATGTTCATGCCCCCGAGGAGGTTACGAGCATTCAAACTTTTTATGAATCACAATATTTGGCACAAAATATGCCCATAACGTACCTAAAATTCAGTTTTGATGACCCAGACTAAACATACTGATTTCTTTCTTCGTGTCTATGAAGTGGTTCGCCAAGTACCAGAAGGCCGTGTGACTACTTATGGAGCCATCGCCAGATATTTAGGGATGAAACGGTCTGCACGTTTGGTAGGTTGGGCAATGAATGCTGCTCACTCACACCCCGATGTGCCTGCACACAGGGTTGTGAACAGAATAGGCATGCTAACTGGAAAGCATCATTTTGGGGGGCCTAGGGTTATGCAGCAATTACTAGAAGAGGAAGGTCATCAAATAATGGATGATCAAATTGTGGGTTTTGAAACTGTGTTTTGGAAACCTGCTGATGCTGTGTAGGTTGGTGCAGATGCGTTATATTTGCAATTTAGAATCATTTTAAAGAATAATTGTGGGAAAGCCCGAAATCGAAGAGTACATCAATCAGCTGACCATTCCTGGTACAGACAAAACGCTAGGTGCAGTAGGAGGTCTTAGTAACCTTCAAGTTTTTGGTGACGAACTTATCATTGACCTATCTCTTCCTAGCCCTAGTTTACAAGCTCGAAAAAAGACCGAAGAGTCAGTTGTAGAGGCTATAAAAGAGCAATTTGGAAAACACCTAAAAATCCAAGTGAACAGCAAGTCTTCAACCCCAACAAAGCCAGATGCTCCTATAAAAGGAAAATCCATCCCTGGCATTCAGAACATCGTAGCGGTGGCTTCGGGGAAAGGTGGTGTAGGGAAGTCTACTGTCACGGCAAATTTGGCGATTACCCTAGCCGAAATGGGGTTTAAGGTTGGGATTTTGGATGCTGACATTTACGGCCCTTCCATGCCTATGATGTTTGATGTGGTCTATGAGCGCCCACTCGCTGTTAACGTCGGTGGGAAATCCAAAATGAAGCCCGTAACGAATTATGGAATAAAATTACTCTCCATTGGTTTTTTCACTGAGCCCGATCAAGCCGTTATTTGGCGCGGACCCATGGCAGCCAAAGCCCTTAATCAAATGATTTTTGATGCTGATTGGGGGACTTTAGATTTTTTGTTAATCGATTTACCTCCTGGAACGGGAGACATTCATTTGAGCATCATGCAGTCATTGCCCATTACTGGGGCTGCGGTGGTAAGTACTCCCCAGGCGGTTGCCTTGGCGGACGCTAAAAAAGGAGTGGCGATGTTCCAACAAGACAGTATTCAAGTTCCTGTTCTGGGGATCATTGAGAATATGGCTTATTTCACACCTGCAGAACTTCCAGAAAACAAATATTATATTTTTGGAGAAGGTGGCGCTAAATATCTAGCTGTTGACTTGGAGGTGCCTTTTTTAGGAGCTTTACCTCTAGTGCAGAGCGTTCGCGAAGCGGGTGATGTGGGCCGACCAGCTGTGTTACAGGAAAACAGCCCTGTGGTCGATCAGTTTGTCGAAGTCACACGCAACTTGGTCAGCGAATTGGTCAAACGAAACGAACAACTGCCCCCAACAGAAGCGATTAAAATAACCACTATGGCAGGTTGTGCTGCTGTTCAAAAAACATAAAAATCATGGCTGAAATTGAACAACTTGTAGAAAAAGCTCTTGATGAAATCCGCCCTTTTTTGGTCAATGACGGTGGAGACATCTCATTGGTAGCCATAGAGGGTGATACGGTGATTGTTGAACTTCAAGGCAATTGCATCGCCTGTTCTGTGAATCAGATGACCATGCAATTGGGTGTAGAGACGACCATCAAAAAATATGC
>JASFWO010000075.1:0-5000 GCA_050049275.1 Flavobacteriaceae bacterium
CCCACGGGAAAGAGGGTCATCGCTCCCAATGGCAAGACTGCGATCTTTGGTGATGATGACATACGCAAATTCTTGTCTGTGGGTTTGCATAAAATTGATCATATCGTGATAACTGAGTCCTTTGGTATCAAAAAAAATCTGAGAAGGAGCGTCCTGTAGCTGCAACACATGTAGCAAGTTTGAGCATAAGGTGGTGTCTTTTTTTGTTTGATCTTGAAAGGATCTATAAAGCTCGGTGTTTCTGCTCACAAGGATGGCTTGACTGCTGTTTTTATCGGCAGTAGCCTTGGGGGGAGATGAAAAACGTTTAAGCAAAGAAAACAAAATGGAACTCAACCTCAACCAAAATCTAAAAAGGGCGGTTTTGGGAAAGTGCTTTTGATAAAACTGATTAATTCCTGCTTGGAAACGCAATTGAAATTCTTTATTTCTAAGGGTGCTTTCTCCCTTAAAATGTATGCATGTTGATGTAGGAACGTAATAGTTCTGATAGCCCATTTGGGTGATTCGATAACAAAAATCATCGTCTTCAAAATACATAAAAAAGCTTTCATCAAAGCCACCAATTTCATTGTAAATCGATTTTTTGAGCATCATAAAGGCTCCTACAACAGCAGCTGTTTTTCCTGTAGTGTCTTCATCAAGTTTCATGTTGTAATATGCACCGAACCATCTTCTTGACAATTTATACATTCCTGTAATTTTTGTGAAGGCGTTCCAAGGTGTGGGAGCACCTCTTTTACATTCCTTAAGAAACATCCCTGACCCATCAACCAACTTTGGACCAACTACTCCAACATTATCATTTTGGTTACAGAAGTTCAATAAAGACTCAAAAGAGTTTTCTGAAACAACAGTGTCAGGGTTTAAAATACAAATGTATTTACCTTTTGCATGTTTAACCCCAATATTGTTGCCTTTTGAAAATCCAGTGTTGTCATTATTGACTATGCAACGCACTTGAGGGAATTTTTTTCTTACCATATCCACACTTCCATCATTTGAGGCATTGTCAACAACAATGATCTCAGCATCAAGGTTTTTTGTGGCTTCAACCACGCTTTCCAAACATAAATTCAGAAAATACTGGACGTTATAATTAAGAATTACAACAGAAAGCTCTAACGGTCTGGTTTCAGATTGTGCCATCAAAAGGAATACGTTTTACAATGCTTCGACCAAGCGATACTTCATCGGCGTACTCCAATTCGTCCCCCACAGCAACGCCTCTGGCTATGGTGGTTACTGAAACATTGTAGGGGCTGACTTGTTTGTAAATGTAAAAATTGGTGGTATCTCCCTCCATCGTACTACTTAACGCCAAAATGAGTTCATTTATTGTACCTGATTTTACTTTTTCAACCAAACTATTGATCTCAAGTTCTTGTGGTCCAATACCATCAAGAGGGGAGATTTTTCCTCCCAATACGTGATACAAGCCATTAAACTGTCCCGTGCTTTCTATGGCCATCACATCGCGTACGTCCTCCACAACACAAACAAGATCTTTTTGGCGTTTAGGGTTGGCGCATATAGAACATATAGGTAAATCTGAGATGTTAAAACAAGAAGTGCAATACTGAATTTTTGTTCTGAGGTTTGAGATAGCTTCAGCCAGATCCAAACTTGTAGTTTCTGGTTGGCGCAGCAAGAACAACACCAAGCGCATAGCCGTTCGTTTGCCAATACCCGGGAGTTGTGCAATTTCATCTACTGCTTGCTCTACCAATTTCGATGCATATTCCATGAAGGCAAAAGTAAGGATTTGGCACTACGTAGTATAATAATATCTTTGGCATTAGATTATGATAAGCGGTTTCCTTCTCATTACGATTGTTGTAGCCTATTTTGCTCTCTTGATGCTTGTCGCACGTTTGACAAAAGGAGCGCAAAACAACAGCGCATTTTTTAATGCCAACAAATCAGCTCCATGGTATCTGGTCGCTTTTGGCATGATTGGCGCTTCGTTGTCTGGAGTAACATTCATATCTGTCCCTGGATGGGTCGAGGCATCCCAATTTAGCTACTTCCAAATGGTATTGGGTTATATTTTGGGTTACTTTATCATTGGGAACATTTTATTACCTATCTACTATCGATACAACCTCACGTCTATATACACCTACCTTTCAACGAGATTTGGATATTACACCTACAAAACGGGGGCTTCTTTTTTTATACTCTCTCGTGTTGTTGGAGCAAGCTTTAGACTATATCTAGTAGCAAGTGTTTTGCAGTGGGTGATTTTTGACCAAATGGGTATACCTTTTTGGTTTACAGTCATCGCAACAGTATGTTTTATTTGGCTTTATACCCACCGTTCAGGAATCAACACCATCATATGGACAGATGTACTTCAAACAAGTTTTATGTTGTTAGCATTAGGCTTGGGAGTTTATTATGTTAGTGCAAGTTTACAGATCGAAAACATCGGATTGTGGCTACAAGACCAAGAAACCACTCAGATATTTTTCTTTGATGACTTTAAAAGCCCCTACTATTTTTGGAAACAATTTTTTGCTGGTGCCGTGATTGCTGTTGTCATGACTGGACTAGACCAAGACATGATGCAAAAAAACCTAAGCTGCCGAAGTCTCAAGGACGCTCAAAAAAACATGTTTTGGTTCACCATTGTATTAACCATTGTGAATTTTGTGTTTCTATGTCTTGGTGCTTTGCTTACAGCCTATGCAATCAACAACGGTTTGGACGCTCACAAAGATCAACTCTTTCCAATGGTTGCTACTCAAGGAGGTTTCGGTGTCACGCTGGCGTTGGTTTTTTTATTAGGACTTATCGCAGCAGCTTACAGCAGTGCTGACAGCGCGCTGACTTCTTTGACAACGAGTGTGAGTATTGATTTATTGGATATTCAAAAAAGTTTACCAAAAGCCCAACAGGAAAAAGTACGGAAAAAGGTTCATTTAATGGTTTCAGGTGTGCTTATAGCAGTGATCTTAAGTTTTAACTATCTGATTGCCGATGAAAGCGTAATTGCTAAACTTTTTGTTTTTGCTGGGTATACGTACGGCCCTCTACTCTCTCTTTATACTGTAGGGATTGCATCAAAAATAGAACTCAAAGACAAATGGGTTCCTTTAGTAGCAATCATCACACCAATCATTGGGTATTTTTTAAGTGTATGGTTACGAGAACACTACGCTTTTGATTTTGGATTTTTTATCCTTGCACTCAATGGCGTTTTGGGAATCTTTGGATTGTGGTTGATTCGAAGAAAATAGGCTACCACCTAATCATAGCACTACCCCATGTAAAACCACTTCCAAATGCCGCTAACATCACATGATCGCCATCTTTAATTTTCCCTTCCTCCCATGCTTCACATAGAGCAATGGGTATAGAAGCGGCAGTCGTATTGCCATAACGCATGATGTTGTTGTAAACCTGATCGTTAGATAAGCCAAACTTTTTTTGGACAAACTGAGCAATGCGCAAGTTGGCTTGATGAGGAACAAGCATATCAATATCGGAAGGCCCAAGACCGTTGGCTTCTAAAGCCTTATTAATCACTTCAGAAAACCGAACTACTGCATTTTTAAATACCAATTGACCATTCATGTAGGGATGATAATCCATGTCATTAGGGTCATAGTCTTCAAAAACTTCGTGAATCCATTTTTTGGTACTAGGCCCTATAATAGATAATTCCTTGGCGTGCTTACCTTCAGAATGCAAATGAGTCGATAAAATTCCTTTGTCAGAGTCATTACTTCGACTGACAACAGCTGCACCTGCACCATCACCAAAAATGACAGATACTGTGCGACCTCGAGTCGTCAAATCTAACCCGCCTGAGTGGTATTCGGAGCCTACAACGAGGACGTTTTTGTACATCCCAGTTTTTATAAACTGATCAGCAACAGATAGGCTGTAAACAAAACCTGAACACTGATTGCGAACATCCAAAGCAGGACAAGTGCCAATGCCCATCAAATCTTGTAACAGAACTCCCGAGCCAGGAAAATAATAATCAGGACTTAGGGTTGCAAAAACAATTAAATCAATATCATCTTTGGAAATACCAGCGCGAGCAATGGCTTGTTCGGCGGCCTTGACCCCCATAGAGGCAGTACCTTCATCAGAATCTTTGGGAACAAATCGTCTTTCATGGATTCCTGTTCGTTCTACAATCCAGTCATGACTTGTATCCATTAATCCCGAAAGTTCCTCGTTTGTAACAATTCTTTCGGGAAGAAATTTTCCCAAACCAGTTATTCTAGATGTAAACATGAATCAAATTTTTCTAAAAATATAGAAAAAATGTGTAAAAAGTAAAAGGTGCGCTAGAAGCACACCTTAAACAACTTAACCAAAAAAACAAACAAACCAAGAATTTAATTTTGTAATAGCGTTCTAAAATTAGGTTTCATAGCAATTATTCCCGTATGCGTTGTAGAACATAATTACAATACAAATATATATAATTGTTTAATAAAAAACAATATTTATTAAACAAAATAATAAAATGTCATCTTGTCAGGTTGGCGAAAATGGTATTTTTTTTGATTAGTCATGTGAAAACATAATAATGAGTAAAACTGGAAAAATTAATGTAGCGGTAGAAAACATTTTTCCGCTAATCAAGAAGTTTTTATACAGCGATCATGAGATTTTCCTCAGAGAGCTAATCTCTAACGCCACAGATGCAACCTTGAAACTCAAACACCTTACCCAAATTGGAGATGCCAAGGTGGAGTATGGAAATCCCCTGATAGAAGTTAAAGTTGATCAGAAAGGAAAAAAAATTCACATCATTGATCAAGGGATTGGAATGACTTCTGAAGAAGTTGGTAAATACATCAATGAGGTAGCCTTCTCTGGCGCTGAAGAGTTTTTAGAGCAATACAAAGACAGCGCAAAAGACAGTGGTATCATAGGTCATTTTGGTCTGGGGTTCTATTCAGCTTTTATGGTAGCCAAAAAGGTGGAGATTATCACAAAGTCTTATAAAGATGAACCCGCGGCACATTGGACTTGCG
>JASFWO010000076.1:0-4989 GCA_050049275.1 Flavobacteriaceae bacterium
ATGTATAGTTTTCTTTAACCACGAAAGTTGATGGGCGTCCATTGATTTTACGTCGAGCTTTAGGGTGAGTTTTTTTGCATTAGACTCCAGGGTGTCTTGTAGTTGACTAAAGACATTAAACTGTAGTCTGGGCTCCCCTTGTTTTCCTGTTTCCTTATTGATCCACCCAGGACGCACAAAGGCTTTTATATGCACAAAATTATTGGTCACCAAATGATGGCGAAACTTCAAATATTCTTCCCCAAAGATTTTGAACTCGAAACCATCTTCGTAGTCTTCAAGTGTGAAAATAGCCCATCCTTTGCCATTTCTAGATACCCTGTGATCTACCTCGCCCACAATCCCTCCAAAAGACAATTCTTTATTTATTAAGGAACTTAGATCCGAAAAAGAACCAACCTTGGCATTGCAGAAGTAACGCATGGTAAACTTAAAGTCATCCAAAGGGTGGCCTGATAAGTAGATTCCGACAACCTCTTTTTCTTGTTTGAGTTCGTGCAAAGGGGCCCAAGGTAAACAATCGGGAAGTTCAGGCTCGGCCAGTCCGGCACCGCTGCTTCCTCCGAACAGACTTACCTGCGCTGCATTTTCATGGTCTTGATAAGTTGCGCCATATCTTATGGCTTTTTCTAAAAAAGCAACTCCGTCACCATTGTCATGAAAGTACTGAGCCCTATGAGCCGAACCTAAGTTGTCTAAACCGCCAGCTAAGACCAAGCTCTCAAAAGTCTTTTTGTTGGCCGCACGTAAGTCTACGCGTTTGGTAAGGTCAAAAACAGAGTCATAGGGCTTGTCTTTTCTTGAGGACACAATACTGTCAACCGCACTCCGCCCCACTCCTTTTACTGCACCCATTCCGAACCGTATGGCATTCTGGTCATTTACGGTGAATTTATAGAAGGATTCATTTACATCGGGGCCCAAAACAGATATCCCCATTCGGCGGCACTCTTCCATAAAAAAGCTTACTTGCTTGATGTCGTTCATGTTATTGGACAACACAGCAGCCATGTATTCTGACGGATAATTGGCCTTCAAATAGGCGGTTTGATAGGCAATCCACGCATAGCATGTAGAGTGTGATTTATTAAAAGCGTAGGATGCAAAGGCTTCCCAGTCTTTCCAAATTTTCTCCAAAATTTCAGGATCATGACCGCGTTCTTGCCCGCCAGAGATAAATTTTGGTTTTAACTTTTGTAGCAGTGCAAAAATCTTTTTTCCCATAGCCTTACGCAACACATCGGCTTCACCTTTTGTAAAACCTGCCAAAGACTGGGACAACAACATCACCTGCTCTTGGTAGACCGTAATTCCGTAAGTCTGTTTTAGGTATTGTTCCATTTCAGGAAGGTCATAGCTGATTTCTTCCTCGCCGTTTTTGCGACGAACAAAACTTGGAATATATTCTAACGGCCCAGGACGATAAAGGGCATTCATGGCAATCAAATCT
The DNA here is from genome assembly GCA_050049275.1 of Flavobacteriaceae bacterium. GTDB lineage: Bacteria > Bacteroidota > Bacteroidia > Flavobacteriales > Flavobacteriaceae > UBA724. The sequence continues at coordinate 1,451 of JASFWO010000076.1, forward strand.
TCAAAATGAGTGGGTTTGAGCTCACGTAAATACTTTTGCATACCGGCACTTTCATATTGAAAAATACCTACGGTCTCACCTTTTTGAAACAAGGCAAAAGTTGAGGCGTCATCTAAGGGGAATTCATCGGGATTCAAGTCGATATTGTGTCGGTATTTAACCAATTTGACCGTATCTTTTATAAGGGTTAAAGTTTTTAAGCCTAAAAAATCCATTTTGAGCAAACCTGCGCTCTCGACCACGGCATTGTCAAACTGGGTTACATATAAATCCGAGTCTTTGGCCGTAGCAATGGGCACCAAATTACTGATGTCTTCAGGGGTAATGATAACCCCGCAAGCGTGAATGCCTGTGTTTCTCAAAGAGCCTTCTAAGACTTGTGCTTGGGTTAACGTTTGGGCCTCTAGGTCATCTCCCGAAGCAATGCTTTTCAATTGTTGTGCACGCGCAAACTCATCAGAACGCAAGTCCTCTTTAAGTTTGGATTCATCTTGCCCAAAAATGGTATTTAGTTTGGCATTGGGTATTAATTTAGCCAGACGGTCTGCGTCTGCCAATGGCAAATCCAACACTCTTGCTGTGTCTCTGACAGAAGATTTTGCTGCCATGGTGCCATAGGTTACAATTTGAGCTACTTGATCTGACCCATATTTTTCAATCACATAATTCATCACTTTAGAGCGCCCCTCGTCATCGAAGTCTATGTCGATATCAGGTAAACTCACCCGATCAGGATTTAGAAAACGCTCAAAAAGCAAGTCGTATTTGATGGGGTCAATATTGGTGATTTTCAGACAATATGCGACCACCGAACCTGCTGCGGATCCTCTTCCAGGACCTACCGAAACATCCATAGAGCGTGCTGCAGCTATTAGATCTTGAACGATTAGAAAATAACCTGGATAACCTGTATTTTCAATTACTGAAAGCTCAAAATCAATGCGCTCCAAAATGTCTTTATCAGGTATTCCATAACGTTCTTTAGCACCTTCCAAAGTGAGGTGACGCAAATAGGCGTTTTCACCTCGTTTGCCTCCATCCTCAGAGTCAGTTGGGTTAACATAAGATGGTGGAATGTCAAACTTGGGCAACAAAACATCGCGGGCCAATTCGAAGGTCTCAATTTTGTTTGCTATTTCAGTGGTCGTCTGTATGGCTTGGGGTAAATCAGCAAAGAGTGCATTCATCTCTGCACTAGATTTAAAGTAATATTCCTGATTGGGTAAGCCATATCGGAATCCCCTACCCCTACCAATGGGCGTAGATTGTTTTTCGCCGTCTTTAACACACAATAAAATATCGTGAGCATTGGCCTCTTCTTTGGTTAGGTAATAACAACTGTTGGTTGCTACCAACTTTAGATCATGTTTTTGGGCCAGAGTCACCAAAGCCGTATTTACCCTAGTTTCATCTTCTTGTTGATGACGCATCAGTTCGACATAAAAGTCTTGCCCAAAATGTTCTTTCCACCACAACAGAGCCTCTTCCCCTTGTTGCGCTCCCATGTTGAGTAATTTATGAGGAACTTCCCCATAAAGGTTTCCAGAAAGCACAATCAAATCTTGTTTGTGTTCCAAAATTTGTGCGCGATCCACACGTGGAACATAATAAAAGCCCTCTGTATAGGCTAAAGAAGAAAGCTTAGCCAAGTTGTGATAACCTATTTTGTTTTTGGCAAGGAAAACCATTTGATAACCATTGTCTCTGCGAGTTCGGTCTTTGTGATCGTCGCACACATTCAAAGTAATTCCAATGATGGGTTTGAGAGGTGTTTGTCCCTCTTCTTTTTGGGCATTAAAGGTTTTGACAGCTTTTACAAAATGAAAAGCTCCCATAAGATTGCCAATATCGGTCATAGCGACCGCTGGCATCTGCATAGCGCCCGCTTGGTCAACTAATTTTTGTATGGAAATGGTAGATTGAAGTACCGAAAATTGAGTATGCGTGTGTAAATGACAAAAAGGAATGTTGTTTTGGTCTGAAACCATTACCTCTTGTTGAACAGGGGATTGTTCAAGGGCCAACGCTGCTTTTTTTAGACTGCGGTGTTTTAGACCAGCTAAAGGAACAGAACCTGAAAAAAACGATTGGATTTGTGTTACTGAATCGGTCAGTGACGCATCTTTTATTTGATTGGTTCGAAGGAGTTCTAAAAAAATACGCGCAGTAGCTTCCACATCTGCGGTTGCGTTGTGAGCTTCGTCGAAATTCTCTTTAAAAAGATGGGTATATAGCTCTGATAAGGTTGGTAATTTAAATTTACCGCCCCTTCCCCCAGGTATTTCACATAAAAGGGCGGTTTCTTCTGAACATGTGTCCAAAACCTTGTGTCCGTCTAGAATATTTTCTTTGCCCAATCGCAAAAGTTCGGCACCCATAATATTCAGGTCAAACTTCAAATTGTGACCTACTAAAAACGTAGCCTGACCAATGGCGTCAAGGAAACGCTCAGCCACCTCCGGCAAGGGCTTGCCTTCGGCTTTGGCTAATGTTGTAGATATGCCATGTATCTTTTCAGATTCATATGGGATATCGAATCCATCGGGTTGAATCAAATAATCTTCATAAGAAAGAAGTTCTCCATTGATTCCATGTAGTTGCCATGCAATTTGAATACACCTTGGCCAATTATCACTATCTGACAAAGGTGCATTCCAGTTTCTTGGCAAACCAGTGGTTTCTGTATCAAAAATTAAATACATAATTGGGAAACAAACTTTGGATTAAAAATATAATAAGTCGAGCCAATAACCCTCCCTTTATGGAAGAAGTTATTAACGCTTGTGTATTTATAAAAAAAATGTACATTTGCCGCTCATTAATAACCAAGGTTTCGAACCTAAAAATTTAATTTGATATGCCTGTTAGAATTCGCTTACAAAGACACGGAAAAAAAGGAAAACCCTTTTATTGGATCGTCGCTGCTGACTCCCGCGCTAAAAGAGACGGTCGTTACTTAGAAAAACTAGGTACTTACAATCCGAACACCCACCCAGTAACCGTAACACTTGACATTGATAAGTCTGTTCAATGGTTGCAAAATGGTGCTCAACCTTCCGACACAGCTCGTAATTTACTTTCAGATGAAGGTGTAATGCTTAAGAATCATTTGGTAAATGGTGTTCGAAAAGGCGCGCTTACAGAAGAGCAAGTCGCCGAAAAATTTGAGGCTTGGGTGAAAGAAAAGGAAGGTAAAAAAGAGACTTTATTAAACAACCTTAAGCAACAGCAAAACAAAGCGAAAGCTGCTGTTCTAGCTGCTGAGCAAGAGGTAAGCGCAAAACGCAAAGCTGCTGCTGAAGAAACCCTTGCTGAAGAAACCACTGAAGAAGCTCCTGTTGAAGCTGCTGCTGAAGAAATACCCGCTGCTGAAGAAACTACTGAAGAAGCTCCTCTTGAAGCTGCTGCTGAGGAAGCTGCTGCTGAGGAAGCACCCGCTGCTGAAGAAACCGCTGAAGAGACTCCTGTTGAAGCTGCTGCTGAGGAAGCTGCTGCTGAGGAAGCACCCGCTGCTGAAGAAACCGCTGAAGAGACTCCTG
>JASFWO010000077.1:0-4933 GCA_050049275.1 Flavobacteriaceae bacterium
ACACCTCCCAATAATGCTATAAAAAGTAAATACTTACCCACTAGGATTTGATTTTTTTGCATGATAGATCGTTACCACACCAAGGGTTTGGGGGTGATGGTTTACTTCAATAAACCCATTTTTTTCTAAAATATTGTTAAACCCCTCTCCATGTGGAAACGCTGCTGCTGAGTCGGATAGGTATTCATATGCACTTTTGTCTTTAGAAAAGAGCCTTCCAATTATGGGTAAAAATATTTTACTGTATAATTGATATCCTTGTTTGAACGGGAATTTACTTGGAACAGATGTTTCCAATACGTAGAGTTGTCCTTCTGGTTTGAGTACGCGTAAAATTTCTTGCAGTCCTTTGTCTAGGTTTCCAAAATTACGCACTCCAAAAGCTACGGTAGCAGCATCGATGGACGAGTCGTCGAACGGCAAAGATTCTGCGTCGCCTACCACCATATCGATACGTTTTTCTAATTCTCTTTCTTTCACTTTGTTTTTGCCGATAGCAAGCATTTCAGGTGCAATGTCTAACCCTGTAATCCTTGTCTTTTCGATGTTGCTAAGAGCAAGAGCCAAATCGCCTGTTCCTGTAGCTAAGTCCAATATAGTATTTGGGTTTTGTTTTTGAACCATTTTCACTAAGGTGTTGCGCCATTTTTTGTCGATTCCCATTGAAATCACTCGATTGAGCATGTCGTAGTTAGAAGCGATGTTGTCAAACATTTGAGTAACCTGCTGCTTCTTGGTTTGATTCGAGTTTTTGTAGGGAGTGACCATTTTTTTGGACATAACAATTTTTAAGCAAAGATAATCGAATGGACGAACAAAGGGCATTTCTGGGGGCTCAACGCAAAATCTTCTATATTTGTACCGACAAACCATTAGCCCTTCATGAAAATTATCATAGCAGGCGCAAGCGATGTGGGACTTCACTTAGCAAAATTGCTTTCATTTGAGTCTCAAGACATTACACTCATTGACTGTGTCAAAGATGATCTCAATTATGCCGATACCCATTTGGATATTCGGGCCATAAAAGGAGATCCATCTGCACTGAGTACACTCAAAAAAGCAGATGCGGGTGCCTCTGATATGATGATAGCGGTGACACCCTCTGAGACAACAAATTTGATGTGCTGTTTGCTGGCCAAACAATTGGGTTGTAAACGCACCATTGCTCGTGTAACCAATATTGAATTTGACAAGTACAAACAAGATGTTGATTTTCATTCATTAGGAATTGATGAACTTATTTCTCCCGAAGAACTTGCGGCTAAAGAAATTCAACTTTTGGTCAATCAATCTGCTTTTAACAATAGTTATGAGTTTGAAGGAGGTGCATTGACCATGATGGGCACCACCCTTCAAGAGTCTGCTCCGTTTGTAGGTAAGTCCGTCAAAGAAGCAGCCGCTGTTTTTCCTGAAGTCCATTTTATGCCCATTGCTATCAAAAGAGTTGACAGCACATCAACGCTCATCCCCAGAGGAGACACGATGTTTGAGGCGGGTGATCAAGTATATTTTATTAGTTCTAAAGAAGGAATGGATGAGCTATATAAACTCACTGGTTTCACCCAGACAAATGTCGAAGATGTGATGATTCTTGGCGGAGGACGTATTGGTTCTAAGACTGCAGAGGAGCTTTGTGCTAAAGGAGTTCGTGTAAAATTGGTTGAGCTAGACAAAGAGAAAGCGATTTCTCTAGCTGAACGCCTCCCTGACACCCTAGTGATTCATGGAGATGGACGTAATGTTGAGCTACTTGTAGAGGAAAATATCGAAGGCATGGATGCCTTTCTGGGTGTTACCGATGATTCTGAAACCAATATTATGTCTTGCTTAATGGCTAAGTCAAAACATGTATCTAAAATTATCGCCTTAATAGAAAACACAGATTATTTTGAGTTGACTAAATCGATTGGTGTTGACACTTTGATCAATAAAAAATTATTGACCGCTAATACCATTTTTAGATACATACGCAAAGGGAAGGTTGTAGATTTGGCCAAGCTCAACAACATGGACGCTGAGATATTAGAATTTGTTGTCAGCCCTGAGTCCAAAGTTTTAGGAAAAAAAATTCGTGATTTAGACTTGTCCCGAACAGCTACCATAGGAGGTGTGATACGCAATGGAGAAGGAGTGATAGCATTGGGTGATTTTGAAATTTTCGCCGGGGACCGTGTGTTGGTTTGTTGCTTGCCCAAATCCATTTCTAGAATAGAACGTATGTTTCGCTAAGCATGTTTCATTACAAAACCATTTTGCACATACTCGGGTTGTTGTTGCTTTTCAACGCCGCAGCCATGTTGGTTGCTACATTGGTCAGTTTGATAGTAGATGATGATGTAACCTCAGGACTGTTGTTGTCTACGGGAATTACTTTTGGGGTAGGTCTTTCAATGATGCTCCTTACTCTCAAGCAGAAGAGGGAGATTAAAAAACGTGATGGTTATTTAATCGTGGTCTTGGGGTGGTTGGTGATGGTTGTTTTTGGAACCTTACCTTATCTGCTCACCGGATCTATTCAATCAATTACCGATGCTTTTTTTGAAACCATGTCAGGGTATACAGCTACGGGTGCTACCATTATCCAAGACATAGAGGCTCTGCCCAAAAGTTTGATACTATGGCGTTCTTTGACCCATTGGTTGGGGGGTATGGGAATCATTGTCTTAGCGATTGCCATTCTTCCCCTTCTTGGTATTGGAGGTGTGCAGTTGTTTAGCGCAGAGGCACCTGTTGTAGGTGGTGACAAGCTTCATCCTCGTATAAGTGATACGGCTAAACGATTGTGGTATATTTATGTTGGGTTTACCACACTGCAAACTCTGCTGTTATCGATGGCTGGTATGTCTGTTTTTGATGCTGTAAATCATGCAATGAGTACGATGGCTTCGGGTGGGTTTTCAACCAAAAACAATAGCATGGCATACTGGAACCATTTGCCTGCGGTTCAGTACATTGTTATTGCGTTCATGTTTTTGGCTGGATCCAATTTTGTATTAATTTATTTGGCCTTGAAGGGAAAATTCAAAAAAGTATTTGCTGATAATGAATTTCGCTGGTACGCAGGTTTTGTGATCGTTTTTGCAGCCATCAGTTTTTTGGGGATTTACACCAAAGTAGACCTTAGCTCGGCATCAATCATTGACCATCCACAAGTCTTAGGGAAACTTGAGAGCAGCTTTCGTCATGCTTTGTTTCAGGTAGTGGCTGTGATTACCACTACTGGGCTTGTCACTGCTGATTTCACCTCATTTACGCCATTTTTGACCATGTTGTTTTTCGGACTTTTCTTCTTAGGAGGGTCTTCTGGTTCTACTTCTGGTGGTATTAAAGTAGTTCGTCATTTGATTTTGATAAAAAATAGTTTTTTAGAATTTAAAAAATCCCTTCATCCCAGCGCAATTTTGTCGTTACGCCTTAACAACACTTCAATCGATCAAAGCTTTGTGTTTAAGATTCTGTTTATCATAGGCGCAGGAGTTTTTAGTTTTTCAGGACTTGACTTCACTACTGCTGTAGGTGCTTCTGCCTCAAGCTTGGGTAATGTAGGGCCAGGATTGGGATCTGTAGGACCAGCTCTGAATTTTTCCGAAATCCCAGTTATTGCCAAGTGGTGGAGCAGTTTTTACATGCTCGTTGGCCGATTGGAACTTTTTACTGTTTTAATGTTGTTCACTCCTTATTTTTGGAGGGATCATTAAATAAGTGCCTCTTTGATTCTTTTAATTGCTTCTACGATTTCCTTTGTGGACGCCGCATATGAAATTCGAATGTTATTCGGGCAGCCAAACGCCTCACCTGTAACTGTTGCCACGTGTGCTTCCTGGAGTAAATAAAGCGCAAAATCAGATGCGTTGTTTATCTTTTTTCCTTTGATTGTTTTACCAAAATAATGAGACACATCAGGGAATACATAGAATGCACCTTTTGGTTGGTTTAGTTTAAACCCGTTGATGGTGCTCAGTAAATCTAGAATTAACTCCCTTCGAGAGGCAAACTCATCGATCATATATTGAATTTGTTCAACAGGCGCATCCAGTGCTGCTATGGTAGCTCTTTGAGCAATACAATTGGTACCGCTGGTAATCTGTCCTTGCATTTTGGTGCATGCCTTTGCTATCCAGTCGGGTGCTCCAATATACCCAACCCTCCAACCAGTCATGGCAAAGGCCTTTGCCACGCCATTGACTGTAATCGTACGGTCGTACATAGATTCTATACAAGCAAAGCTAAAATGAGGAACCCCATAATTGATGTGCTCATAAATTTCGTCAGAAAGAATGTAGATGTCCGGGTATTTTTCAAGAACGGCTGCCAAAGCTCTGTATTCGGCTTCTGTATAGATAGATCCGCTTGGGTTGTTAGGTGAGTTAATCACTACCATTTTGGTTTTAGGTGTGATTGCTGCTTCTAGTTGTTGAGGGGTAATTTTAAAATCTGTTTCAATATCTGAGTAAATTTCAATCGGATTGCCTTCGGCTAACATTACTATAGCAGCATAACTTACCCAATAGGGTGCTACTAGCAAGACATCATCTCCTGGATCGACCAATACCTGAATCGCATTTGCGATAGACTGTTTAGCGCCTGTAGAAACCACAATTTGAGAAGTTTGATAATCTAGTTGATTGTCGCGCTTGAATTTTCTGCATATCGCTTCTTTTAGATCCAAATAACCATCTACGGGTGTGTAGGAATTATAATTGTCCTGTACGGCTTTGATGGCTGCTTCTTTAATGAACTCTGGTGTGTTGAAATCAGGTTCTCCAAGACTGAGCCCGATGATATCAATACCTTGTTGCTTGAGTTCTCTAGCTTTTGCTGCCATTGCCAATGTAGCTGAGGCAGGTAAATTGGTAATTCGTGTAGAAAGTTGTTTGCTCATAGTTTTACGCTTTTACAGCAATGGGTTTTTGCCCCATATTTTTTAAGA
>JASFWO010000111.1:0-3768 GCA_050049275.1 Flavobacteriaceae bacterium
TTGCGGAAATCGTTGGGCAAGCGCCTTGTACAGTAGTTCCTAGATCATTACGGTTAGGATCATCATCCATAAACAAAGACCATCCACTGGTACAGGCAGGTATCGCCATGGGGCGAAACACTTATGGCTCCCCTACCCTATCAGATCAAGCAGCGTTGTCTTGTCCGTCCCTTAAATTAGGGCCTGGCGACTCAAAACGATCTCATACAGCCAATGAGTATATTTACGTACACGAAATTGAAGAGGCGGTATCATTATATATTCAACTCCTAGAACAAGTTCTATAAATCCTTCCTATGAAAATTTGGCAAAAATCTTCGACGCAAATAAATCAAGACATCGACAATTTTACGGTTGGTGAAGACCGTCAATGGGATATGCGCCTTGCGATGTATGACATAAAAGCATCTAAAGCACATGCTGATATGTTAGGTCAGGTGGGTTTGTTAACAAAAGACGAAGTCAATTCCCTAAACAAAGGGTTGAATGATTTATTGGATGATATCGAAAAGCGTGTTTTTGTTATTGAGGACACCTTTGAAGACATGCATTCGAAGATTGAATATGAGCTTACCCAAAAACTGGGTGAGGTCGGAAAAAAAATTCACACCGCACGATCAAGAAACGATCAAGTGTTGGTTGCCTTACAACTCTACTTCAAAGATGAAATCAAAGCCCTCAAATCCTTATCAAAAGAGTTATTTGAGGTTTTAATAGATTTGGCAGATACTCATAAAGATGTATTACTTCCTGGGTATACCCATTTACAGATAGCCATGCCTTCATCTTTTGGGTTGTGGTTTTCTGCTTATGCCGAATCCTTGGTCGATGACATAACCATGCTTAATGCAGCTTATACGCTATGTGATCAAAATCCTTTAGGGAGTGCAGCTGGGTACGGAAGTTCATTTCCCATCGATCGGGCAGCAACCACTGAGGCACTGCAATTTTCAAATTTAAAAATTAATGTGGTAGCTGCTCAAATGGCTAGAGGAAAAATTGAAAAAAACCTTGCTTTTGGTATTTCCAACTTGGCAAGTACTTTGAGTAGATTTTCCATGGACGTTTGTCTTTATATGAGTCAGAATCTTAATTTTCTCACATTCCCTCAAGAACTTACAACAGGTTCAAGCATCATGCCTCACAAGAAAAATCCAGATGTGTTTGAGCTGATAAGGGGGAAATGCAACGCCTTGCAGGCCCTGCCCAACCAAATGGCTATGATGCTCACCAATTTGCCGAGTGGATATCACAGGGAAATGCAATTGTTTAAAGGACCGATACTCAAGGCTATTGATGAAATTAAAGATTGTTTGAAGATTGCTACATTTAGCATCAAACAAGTTCAAGTTAAAAAGAACATATTAGATGACAGCAAGTATGATTACTTGTTTAGCGTAGATACACTCAATGAAATGGTTCAAGAGGGGGTTCCTTTTAGAGATGCTTATAAAAAAATCGGGGATGCCATCGAAAATGGTGCTTATAATCCATCGAAAAAAGCCAAACATACTCATGTCGGTAGTTTAGGCAATCTTGATCTTAAGGCGATTCGAAAAAAATTTGATAGCCAATACTGACATACAGCCCAAAGTACGCCTCTACTTTTTAGATGCCGTACGTGCTTTTGCCATACTAATGATGTTGCAAGGTCATTTTATAAGTGGGCTTTTAGATCCATCTTTTAAAGACACTGATAATTTAGGATATCGTATTTGGTTATATTGTAGAGGGTTTACGGCGCCTTTATTTTTCAGCATTACTGGATGGGTTTTCACATTCTTACTGCTTAGAAACCCCATTCAAGGGCTGTCTAACCCTCGAATTGGAAAAGGGATTAGACGTGCCGTAGAACTTCTTATTTGGGGCTACATATTGAGGTTGAACCTCCCGAGTTTATTGGATGGAAAAATCAATAACTCTTTTGTACAACCCGATGTGTTACACATTATTGGACTCGGATTGATCTTTGTGATGATGATCTATGTTCTAATGTATAGAAATAGAAACATCATGTTTATGTTTTTTGCTGTGTTTGGCACACTTGTTTTCCTTACACAACCTATTTACAGCGGATATGTGTTTGAAAATTTGCCGCGATTTATTTCTGGTTATTTAACAAAGGGGAATGGAGGGGTTTTCTATTTATTTCCATGGTTGGGATATGTAAGTATTGGTGCTGCCATTGCCTGTGTATTTAAAGCTAAAAGAAGCTTTTCAAAGTTTTATGTATTGGGTTTTTTAACCTTTGGATCCGTTTTGATTTTCACTTCCTCATGGATCACAAACCAACTGGGTTATCTTTTGGAGTTCCCTTTGTTAAATGATGTAGCTAAAAATAATTTCTTATTTATTCGATTAGGTGATGTGTTTGTTTTGTTTGGGTTATTTATGCTTTTTCAACCTCTGATCAAACAGCGATTGTGGTTACAAATTGGCTCCAAGACCCTATCGGTTTACATCCTTCACTACTTTATTCTGTATGGTAGCTTGAGTGGACTGGGACTATACAAGTATTTTAAACAAAGTTTAGACTGGCAAATGGCTTGTGTTGGCGCAGGGGTGTTTGTGTTGAGTATAAGTGGGCTTGTGCTGGCTTACTTTAATAACGAAAAACGCATCAAACGTGCAAAGCACGATTTTCAGTTGCGGCTAAAGCAGCTTCTTTAACAGCCTCTGCATAAGTAGGATGTGCATGGCTCATACGAGCAATATCTTCCGCAGATGCTCTAAACTCCATCGCTGTAACAGCTTCAGTGATTAGGTCAGCAGCGCGAGCACCAATTATATGCACTCCTAGCACCTCATCCGTAGCACTGTCTGCCAAAATCTTCACAAAACCATCTGTGTCCATACTGGCTCGAGCACGGCCTAATGCACGCATTGAAAATTGACCTGATTTGTAGGAAATCCCCGCAGCCTTGAGCTGTTCTTCCGTCTTACCAACAGAAGCTACTTCTGGCCAAGTATATATAACATTTGGTATCAGGTTATGATCCATGTGTGGGTGTTGACCCGCTATAAGTTCGGCAACCATCACGCCTTCTTCTTCTGCCTTATGTGCCAACATAGCTCCACGCACTACATCTCCAATAGCATAGATGTTAGAGGTAGCGGTTTGAAACTTTTCATTCACTTCAACCTGACCTTTGTCGTTGAGTAAAACTCCCGCAGCTTCGGCATTTAGTCCATCAGTATATGGCTTTCTTCCGACAGACACCAAACAATAGTCTCCTTCAAATTGTACTTCATTGCCTTTTTTGTCTAAAGCAGTTATTAGTACTTGATCACCATCCCGTGTTATATTATTAACCTGGTGAGATAGATAAAACTTCACCCCTTGTTTTTTCATCACCTTTATCAGCTCCTTTGAAAGCGATGCGTCCATGACAGGGGTTATGCGATCTGCGTATTCAATAACGGAGACATCAGCTCCTAATCGGCGATACACCTGCCCCAGTTCCAGTCCAATGACACCGCCTCCGATGACCACCAAGTGTTTGGGGATTTCGGTTAGCGACAGTGCTTCTGTTGAGGTGATGATTCTTTCTTTGTCAATCTTTATAAAAGGTAATGAAGATGGTTTAGAGCCCGTGGCAATGATTGTGTTTTTGGCTTCAATAGTTTGGGATTTTTCGCCACTGATCTGAATGTGGGTTGCATCTACAAAGCTACCCAAGCCGTTAAACACAGTGATTTTGTTTTTATCCATCAAATAGTTGATGCCCTTAGTGGTTTGTTCTACCACACTTCGCTTTCGCTCCATCA
>JASFWO010000078.1:0-4737 GCA_050049275.1 Flavobacteriaceae bacterium
TTTCATGATTGTCCAACCAATCAGGTAAGCAACTGAACATACTGAAAAAACAATAAAGTATCCTGCTTCAATCCCTTCAAAGCCCATAAAAATCATATTTGTGTTTTGTGAAAAATCAAATAATGTCCCTGAGCCTTTATTGATGATGAATGAGCCTATCCCACCTGCCATTCCACCAATTCCTGTAATAGTAGCGATGGTTGTTTTAGGAAACATATCACCAACAGTAGAGAAAATATTTGCCGACCAAGCTTGGTGAGCAGCACCAGCAATACCAATGATAATTATTGGAAACCAATAGGAATAAGAACCTAGGGGTTGCGCCAACAAAGTGAGCAGAGGAAAAAGAGCAAAAATAAACATCGATTTCATTCGTCCCGCATAGGGGTGCATACCTTTCTTGTCAACAAAGTAGGTGGGAAGCCACCCTCCGTATATGGAAAGTAAAGTAATCGCATACAAAACAAATAAAAGCAATTGAGCAGTTGGGTTATCAGAAGTTAAGCCATAGACGTCGCTTAGATAAGCAGGTGTCCAGAAAAGAAAAAACCACCATACACCATCGGTCATAAACTTCCCAATCATAAAAGCCCATGTTTGCTTAAATGTAAATGTTTTCAAAAATGGAATAACTGGACCTTTAGCATCTATTGATTCATCAGTAATTTGATCTTTGTCTTGAAGTATATAGTCTAGTTCTTCCTGATTAACCTTTGGGTGATCATGAGGTTTTTGATACATTTTATTCCAAAACCACATCCATACAAATCCCAAAGCACCGATTAAGATAAATGCCATTTCCCATCCAAAATTAGAGGCAATTAATGGAATTGAAATGGGTGCTGCCAAAGCCCCTACAGTAGCACCAGCGTTGAAAATACTAGTTGCAAAAGCTCGATCTTTTTTAGGGAAGAATTCGGCGGTAGCTTTTATGGCAGCTGGAAAGTTTCCAGCTTCTCCAATGGCGAGCACAAAGCGAGCGAAAATAAAAAAGACCACACTAACATTGATTACTCTAGAAACATTTTGTGTGTTTTCAATGATTTCTTTGGCTCCTTCAAAACCAACAAACCATTCTCCTGCTAGAATCCCCGAAGTTGCAATACCGCAAAAGGCGTGAAGCACCCCACCTACAGACCAAATTCCAATAGCCCATAAAAACCCCTTTTTCGTATCCATCCAATCCACAAATCTTCCAGCTACCAATAGACCGATTGCGTAGAATAAAGAAAATAAAGCTGTAATATTTCCATAATGAACATTGGTCCAGTGGAACTCGGGTGCGATGTAATCTTTCCATGTCAGTGATAACACTTGACGATCCAAATAATTGATGGTGGTTGCAAAAAAAAGCAGTGAACATATATACCACCTATAATTACTCATTTTACCTTTTTCTTTTTGTGTCATCATTGACGTTTTATTGTTGCTTATTTTTAATCAACGAGGCTTCGTCTAATCCCTAACTCTAACCCTCTTATTTCAGCCAATCCTTTCATCCGTCCGTACAATGAGTAACCAGGATTATTGTCTTTACCCAAGTCTCCCAACATTTGATTGCCATGATCCGGACGAATTGGGATTGAAAAATCTTTTCTACCCGCTTTTTTACGCCTTTCTTCTTCCTGTATAATGGCTTTTAATACCTCATAAATATCAATATCTCCATCAAATAAATAGTCTTCATTAAAGTTAAAGTCTAAATCACGTTTTACATTTCGTAAGTGGGCAAAATTTATTCGATACGACAGCTCTTGTGCCATTTCTGATAGATCGTTAAAATGACCCGCACCCCAAGAGCCTGTACAAAAAGTAATTCCATTGGAAATACTGTCAACGGATTCAAGAATCGTTTTAACATCACCTATAGTACTTACAACTCTTGGCAAGCCAAGCAAACTCCATGGTGGGTCATCTGGATGAATGGCCATTCTAACTTCATTTTTTTCAGCAACGGGAATGATTTCGGTGAGAAATTCGATTAGATGTTTTTGGAGCTTCTCTTCGTTAATTCCCTTGTAGGAATCCAATACAGCCTGAAATTGTTCCAATGTGTAGCTTTCTTCCGCTCCGGGCAGCCCTTTAATTACTGTATTGGAAAGGTCTTTAATTTCCTTAGGACTTAATTCACTAAAAAACTGTGTAGCTTCTTTGATGATTTTTTCTGAATAATCCTTTTTAGCATCTGGACGTTTCAAAATATGAATATCAAAAGCTGCAAAGGCTTTTTGCTCGTAGGTTAATGCCAGTGAACCATCATTAAATGCAGAAGAAAGATTGGTGCGAGACCAGTCTAATACCGGCATGAAATTGTAGCAAATGGTTTGAATACCGCATTGTCCTAGATGATGAATGGATGTTTTGTAGTTTTCGATGTAGAGTTTCCAGTTTCCGCTCTGCTTTTTAATATCCTCGTGTACTGGCAAACTTTCAACAACAGACCAAACCAGGCCTGCATCTTCGACTTCTTTTTTTCTTTTCAGAATCTCATCTACACTCCATATTTCTCCATTTTTAATATGATGAAGTGCTGTTACAATTCCAGTAGCACCTGTCTGTTTGATGTCTTGAAGTGTAATTCGGTCATTGGGACCATACCATCTCCATGTTTGTTCAATCATCCTTGTTGTTTTTCAAATGAGATTTATTTAAACTAATTTATACACCGCTGTAGGCACTGAAACCACCATCTACAGGAACAATAACGCCCGTTACAAATTTTGCCCAGTCTGACAATAAATAGTTTACAGTTCCACACAATTCTTCTGGCTCACCATATCGACCCATAGGGGTATTGGTCTTGATTTTTTCCCCCCGCGGGGTTGTTTCACCAGTCTGCTTGTCTACAAGTAAAAACCGATTTTGATTGGTCAATAAAAAACCGGGAGCTATGGCGTTGACACGAACACCAGTTTGAGCAAAATGAACAGCTAACCATTGTGTGAAATTATTTATCGCAGCTTTTGCAGCCGAATAGGCCGGTATTTTGGTTAATGGGGTATAAGAATTCATGGAAGATATATTCACGATAGCCCCACTTTTATTCTTGACCATGTCCATTGCAAAAACCATAGACGGCAGTAGTGAACCCTGGAAATTAATAGCAAACACTTTGTCAAAACCCTCCATTTCTAAACCAAAGAAAGTCTCTTCCAGCTTATTTAAATCATCAGTGGTTAAAAATTCAGCCTTGGTTGTTGCCGAAGCAGCATTCCCTCCAGCTCCATTAATCAAAAAATCAACTTCCCCAAGTTGTTCGTGAATCGTATGTAAGGATTTTTCTAAAGACTCTTTGCTCAATACATTTGCAGCTATTGCGATGGAATCGACCCCATATTGTTGCTTAATTTCTAGAGCCAGCTTGTTTGCAGTATCAAAATTTAGATCTAGAAGAGCTGTTTTTACTCCATGATTTGCCAAGGATTTGGCAATAGACGAGCAGATAACACCTCCTCCGCCAGTGATGACGGCAACTCTATTTTTCAAGTTTAATTCATTCATATATTTATCTTACTGATTTGATAATACCCATCAGTTCAGACGCTTTTTCTGTTAAGGCCATCCAATTTTTGGTATTAATAATTTCTTTTTGGAACAAGTCAGACCCAATTCCTACGCAAGTCACTCCTGAACTAAACCAGCTTTCAAGATTTTCTCTTTCGCATTTCACACCACCAGTAGGCATCATATCCGTCCATGGCATAGGCCCTCTGACTGCTTTTACAAATGATGGGCCACCAATTTCTGATGCAGGAAATAGCTTTACAATTTCACATCCGAGCTCCTGTGCTTTGCTGATTTCTGTGACCGTTCCACAGCCCGCCGACCACATTATCTTACGACGATTGCAAACCTTCATAATACTTTTATTTAACAAAGGGGAAACAATAAAGTTAGCACCGCTTTGTATATAAAGTGATGCGGTATCTCCATCTACAATCGAACCAGCGCCTAAAATCATATCTGGTAATTCTTTAAGCACGAATTTGTTGAGTTGTGAGAAAATATCATGCGCAAAATCCCCCCTGTTTACAAATTCGAAAACCCGAATACCTCCTTTATAGCATGCCTGAATTACTTCCTTACAGACATTTATATCAGCATGATAAAAAACAGGAACCACCCCTGTTTCTTTCATTTTCAAATAGACTTCAATTCTTGAGTATTTAGCCATTTTAATCTGGTTAATTCTTATCTAGCAACACGTCCTGAAGAGTCGCCACTCATTAATTTTTCCACTTCAGCAACAGTCACCAAGTTAGCGTCCCCCTTGATTGTGTGCTTCAGGCATGACGCTGCCACAGCAAAATCAAGTGCATGTTGATCATTATCAGGATATTTTAACAACCCATAAATCAGACCTCCCATAAAGGAATCTCCTCCACCAACTCGGTCGACGATATCAGTAATTTGGTATTTTGTAGTTTCATACATGGTTTTTCCATCATACAACACACCCGCCCACGTATTGTGAGAAGCTGAAATGGACCCACGCAGGGTTGTGATTACCTTTTTTGCTTTAGGGAACTTTTCCATCATTTGTTGACAGACAGATAAAAAAGCTTCTGCTTTCACATTGTGTCCTTGTGTTTGAACCGTCAAGCCCTCAGGTTTGATACCGAAGTGCATTTCAGCATCTTCCTCATTCCCAAGAACAATGTCACAATATGACGTCAGTTCGGTCATGACGTTCTCACGGTGTGACTCGTCACAATATTTCCACAATTTTGCCCTGTA
>JASFWO010000079.1:0-4735 GCA_050049275.1 Flavobacteriaceae bacterium
CTATGCCCATTCGACCAGACAGAAAAATTTCTATGGCCATGAAGTGGATGATTGGTTTTGCGAGAAAGCGCAATGAAAAATCCATGGCTCAAAAGCTTGCTGCTGAAATTTTAGCTGCGTACAAAGAAGAAGGAGCCGCTGTGAAAAAACGTGTAGACACGCACAAGATGGCTGAAGCTAACAAAGCATTCTCTCACTTTAGATTCTAATAGAAAAATGGCAAGAGATCTTAAATATACACGGAACATAGGTATTGCTGCGCACATTGATGCAGGAAAAACAACCACTACCGAACGTATTCTATATTACACTGGAGTAAGCCATAAAATAGGTGAGGTACACGATGGTGCCGCTACCATGGATTGGATGGAGCAAGAGCAAGAAAGAGGTATTACCATTACTTCTGCTGCAACTACTTGTGAGTGGACTTTTCCCACCGACCAGGGTAAGCCTGTTGATGGCGCAAAGCCTTATCACTTTAACATCATTGACACTCCAGGACACGTTGACTTCACTGTTGAAGTAAACCGTTCTTTGCGTGTATTAGATGGTTTGGTATTCTTGTTTTCAGCTGTTGATGGTGTTGAGCCTCAGTCTGAAACAAACTGGCGTTTGGCCGACAACTACAAAGTGCCTCGTATGGGGTTTGTAAACAAGATGGATCGTCAAGGTGCTAACTTTTTAAATGTTTGTACTCAGGTTCGTGAAATGCTTAAATCTAATGCCGTTCCAATCGTACTACCGATTGGCGACGAAGACAATTTCAAAGGCTGTGTTGATTTGGTAAAGAACCGAGCGATCGTTTGGCATGAGCAAAACATGGGTGCCACTTTCGATGTTGTGGACATTCCTGAAGAAATGAAGGATGAAGTCGAAAAATTCCGCGGGGAGCTTATCGAGGCTGTTGCTGAATATGACGAAAATCTTTTAGAAAAATATTTTGAAGATCCAGACAGCATCACTGAAGATGAAGTGCATAACGCACTAAGAGCAGCGACCCAAGACATGAGCATCATTCCGATGATCTGTGGTTCTGCTTTCAAAAACAAAGGAGTTCAATTTCTCCTAGATGCAGTATGTCGCTATTTGCCTTCTCCTGAAGATAAAGATGCTATCGAAGGTACCAATCCTGACACAAATGAGCTTATCACACGTAAGCCTAATGTGAGTGATCCTTTTGCTGCCTTGGCATTTAAGATCGCTACAGACCCTTATGTAGGTCGATTGGCTTTTTTCCGTGCTTACTCTGGACGTCTAAACGCTGGTTCCTACGTATTGAACAATCGTTCTGGAAACAAAGAGCGTATTTCTCGAATCTATCAAATGCATGCCAACAAACAGAATGCTATTGACTTCATCGAAGCTGGTGACATTGGCGCTGCCGTTGGTTTTAAAGATATTAAGACTGGTGACACCCTATCTGACGAAAAACATCCGATTGTTTTAGAAAGTATGGATTTTCCAGATCCTGTAATTGGTATTGCTGTAGAGCCTAAAACTAAGTCTGATGTTGACAAGTTAGGGATGGCTCTTGCCAAGCTTGCAGAAGAAGATCCTACATTCCAAGTAAAAACGGATGAAGCTTCTGGTCAAACAATCATTAGTGGAATGGGTGAGCTACACTTAGATATTATTGTAGATCGTCTTCGAAGAGAATTTAAGGTTGACGTTAATCAAGGCCAACCACAGGTTGAATATAAAGAAGCGATTACCTCTGCTTCTGATCACAGAGAAGTGTACAAAAAACAAACAGGTGGTCGTGGTAAGTTCGCGGACATCGTATTTACGATCGAACCTGCTGAAGAAGGCAAACAAGGACTTGAGTTTGTCAATGAAATCAAAGGGGGTAATGTTCCAAAAGAATACATTCCTTCTGTTGAAAAAGGTTTTAAACAAGCCATGAAAAATGGCCCATTAGCGGGCTTCGAGGTAGATGCCGTAAAGGTGACTTTGAAAGATGGATCTTTCCACCCTGTGGATTCTGACTCGTTGTCTTTTGAGTTAGCTGCCAAGTTAGGATACAAAGTAGCTGCTAAATCTGCGGGTGCTGTGATTATGGAGCCAATGATGAAATTGGAGGTTTTAACCCCCGAAGAAAACATGGGTGATATTGTAGGTGATTTGAATCGACGTCGCGGACAAGTTAACAGCATGGATGATCGTGCTGGTTCTAAGGTTGTAAAAGCCATTGTTCCTCTTTCAGAGATGTTTGGTTATGTAACTTCGTTACGAACCCTTTCTTCTGGACGTGCTACTTCAACCATGGAGTTTTCACACTATGCTGAAACCCCACAGAATGTTTCTGAAGAAGTAATTTCTGCAACTGTTGGTAAAAGCTAATAAAGAACTATTATGAGTCAAAAAATTAGAATCAAACTCAAATCATACGACTACAACTTAGTTGACAAGTCGGCTGAAAAAATTGTAAAAACAGTAAAGACAACTGGAGCTGTAGTGACAGGACCCATTCCTCTTCCTACACATAAAAAGATTTTTACGGTTTTGCGCTCACCTCACGTTAATAAAAAATCACGTGAGCAATTTCAATTGAGTTCATACAAGCGTTTGCTTGATATTTACAGCTCGTCATCAAAGACGATTGACGCTTTGATGAAATTAGAACTTCCTAGTGGAGTAGAAGTAGAAATAAAAGTATAATATTCCGAAAGGATAAACGATAAACAACGACCATTATGTCTGGGTTAATAGGAAAAAAAATCGGTATGACCAGTATCTTCGACGAAAACGGGAAAAACCTCCCGTGTACGGTCATCCAAGCAGGTCCTTGTGTGGTAACTCAAGTTCGTACACAAGACACAGATGGCTATGAAGCGTTGCAGTTGGGATTTGATGACAAGCCTGTCAAGAATAGCAACAAAGCCGCGCAAGGTCATTTTAAGAAAGCTAACACAGCCCCCAAAAGAAAGATTGTTGAATTTTCTGGTTTCGACAGTGACCTTAAGTTAGGGGATACAGTGAGTGTTGACTTGTTCGAAGAGGGCGAGTTTGTTGATGTTACTGGGACTTCTAAAGGGAAAGGTTTTCAGGGTGTTGTAAAGCGACACGGATTTGCAGGAGTAGGTCAGGCTACGCATGGTCAGCACAACCGACTTCGTGCCCCAGGTTCTATTGGTGCGGCTTCGTATCCTGCACGTGTTTTTAAAGGCATGCGTATGGCTGGTCGTATGGGTAATGAGCGCGTAACTGTACAAAACTTGAAAGTACTTAAAGTAGTACCAGAAAAAAATTTATTAGTTGTCAAGGGATGTGTCCCTGGCCATAAGAATGCATACATCCTAATATCTAAGTGATGAAAGTTTCTGTAATTGACATAAAAGGAAAAGATACCGGTCGCCAAGTCGATCTATCTAAAGATATTTTTGGAGTTGAGCCCAACGAACACGCTGTGTACTTGGATATCAAACAATACCTTGCACACCAACGTCAAGGTACCCACAAAGCAAAAGAACGTGCTGAAATCGCGGGAAGTACTCGAAAAATAAAGAAGCAAAAAGGAACAGGAACTGCCCGAGCAGGTAGCCTTAAAAATCCTTTGTTTCGTAGTGGTGGACGTGTTTTTGGACCACGCGTTCGTTCATATGAACTAAAAGTAAACAAAAACGTTAAGCGTTTGGCTCGTAAATCTGCTTTAAGTCAAAAAGCCAATGACAAGTCATTAACGATTGTTGAAGATTTTGATTTTGACGCTCCAAAAACAAAATCCTTTGCAGCGGTCTTAAATGCTTTAGGTATTGCAGATAAAAAAGCACTACTTGTGGTAGGTAATTCAAGCCAAAACGTTTACCTGTCCTCTCGTAATTTACAGCGCGCAGAGGTTATTACCGATATTGAGCTCAGTACTTATAAAATTGTCAATGCCCAACATTTGGTTTTGGCTGAGAGTGCTGTTCAGACTATAATTTCAAACTTGAGTAAATAAGGATCATGAGTGTATTGATAAAACCACTAGTAACCGAAAAATCAACCAGCGAAAGCGAATTGCGCAATCGTTACACTTTTTTGGTGCGTCCGACAGCTAACAAAGTTGAGATTAAAAAAGCGGTTGAGTCCACCTATGGAGTGGCCGTTGAGAAAGTACGTACGTTGCGTTATGGACCAGAGCGTAAATCACGCTATACCAAAACGGGCATACAACATGGAAAAACCAATGCGACCAAACGTGCAATCGTTGAAGTAGCAGAAGGTGATAAAATTGATTTTTACAGTAATTTATAAACCAATAGGATGTCAGTTAGAAAACTCAAACCTATAACTCCTGGACAGCGCGGTAGAGTGGTCAATGGTTACGACGCCATCACCACTGATAAGCCGGAAAAAAGCTTGCTTTCTCCGAAAAAACGTTCTGGAGGTCGTAACAACAGTGGCCGCATGACCACACGCTATCGCGGTGGAGGTCACAAAAAAAGATACCGCATCATTGATTTTAAGCGCAACCGCTTTGA
Organism: Flavobacteriaceae bacterium; assembly: GCA_050049275.1. Classification (GTDB taxonomy): domain Bacteria; phylum Bacteroidota; class Bacteroidia; order Flavobacteriales; family Flavobacteriaceae; genus UBA724. Next base: position 4,464 of record JASFWO010000079.1, read on the forward strand.
TGCACCTGCAGAGGTGTTAAGCATTGAGTATGATCCCAACAGATCTGCTTTTATTGCGTTGATTCAATTCAAGGACGGCGAAAAACGTTACATCGTTGCTCAGAACGGTCTTAAAGTAGGACAAGAAGTTGTTTCTGGAGAGAAAGTAGCTCCTGAAATAGGAAATGCCATGCCTTTGGCCAACTTACCTTTGGGTACGATCATTTCTTGCATTGAACTACATCCTGGCAAGGGAGCAGCATTGGCTCGAAGTGCAGGTTCTTTCGCCCAAC
>JASFWO010000080.1:0-4726 GCA_050049275.1 Flavobacteriaceae bacterium
AGATCGTCGGAACTAAAACAATAAAACTGATTTGTTTTGGTTTGTTAGATCAGCACCGCAAAAATTAAACATTCTTGAAAATAAAATTTGTATTTATTGCATGGCTATGTGTGCAGGCTCTTCATGGGCAAATGCATGAGTTTGGCATTCAAATAAACAACACCAATTACATAGGTGAGGTAGGTGCAACAACCTATATAAATCCCAATGAATCAGGGAATGGTGTCCTCTACAAGAGAAATTTTACCACTCGTTTTTCTGTTCGTGCCGAGCTGGGTTTTGCTAAAATATCTGCAAATGACCAGGAATCTGAAGAACCGGCACGAAAAGCCCGGAAATTTTCGTTTGAAAACGACCTATTTTATGGGAATGCAATTTTTGAGTTCAACTATCTAGATTTTGATTTGGGCAATTTAGATCATTCATGGACTCCTTATCTATTTGCTGGGATTGGATACCTTAGTTATAACGAACTATTTTATGAAAATTCATCAAATGATACCGCTCAATATGAGAAAAAAGAAAGCTCATTGGGCATTCCCTTTGGAGTGGGTATCAAAACCAAGCTCACACGGTTTTTAGTTATGGGTGCTGAGGTGAAAGCCTTGTATAGCTTTAGCGACAACTTAGACGGAAGTTTTCCTACCTTTGGCAGCGCAAACACAGAATTTAGCACTCAGCTTAGCAACGATTGGGTGGTGTTTACAGGAATAACACTCACGTATTCGTTTGGTCGCCCACCTTGCTATTGTGATTAAAAATATGGAAGCACTACCTGCAATTGATCTAGAAAACTTGCCATGTCATGTGGCCATTATTATGGATGGCAACGGGCGTTGGGCAAAGCTCCGGGGAAGAGCTCGTGTTTTTGGCCACCATCAAGGCGCAAAAGCCGTCAGAAAAGTTGTTGAAAGTGCCGCTCGATTGGGTATTCAAAACTTAACCTTATATGCATTTTCTACTGAAAACTGGAACCGACCCAAAAGAGAAGTCAATACTTTAATGAAACTGTTGATCAATGCCCTTAAGAGTGAATTGGAATTGATGCAAAAACACAATATTCAGCTCAATGCAATTGGACATCAATCTACTTTACCAGAAAAAGTACAGAAAGAACTTCAAGAGGTCATCTCTGCTACATCCAAAAACAATGGGCTTACGTTAACCTTGGCTTTAAGTTATGGAGCAAGACAGGAAATTGAACATGCAGTTAAGAATATATGCCATAAAGTTAAAAATAACATAATTTCACTCGAAAATGTTGATGAAAACATAATTAATAAGCATCTTTACACGCAGAATTTACCTGACGTCGATCTGCTGATTCGAACAAGCGGTGAAGTGCGCATCAGTAATTTTCTGTTATGGCAAATTGCCTACGCAGAATTGTATTTTACTGATGAGTTATGGCCAGACTTCAATGAAGAGTCATTGTACAAGGCCTTGGCAGATTTTCAGGATAGAGAAAGAAGATTTGGAAAAACGAGTGAGCAACTTGCTTAAAAATATAGTGCCCCTGAATAGGCTTTTTTTATACGCTTTATTGCTGATCTTCGGATCTGGTATAGCACAACAAACTTTCTTAGAACAAGGAAAGCTCTACACCCTTGGCAACATTGAAGTTACAGGACTCAAAACGTTTAGTCCACAAACAGTGATCGCATATACTGGCCTTCGTACCGGAGAACAAATTCAAATCCCCGGTGAGAAAATCAGTACTGTAATCAACAAATTATGGAAACTAGAACTTTTTAGTGACATCAATTTTTACCTTACCAACATTGATGGAGACGTAGCCGATATTGAAATTTACATACAAGAACTTCCTACCCTTTCTGACTTTACCATAACGGGAGTAAAAAAAGGGAAATTAGAGTCGTTAGTCGATGACACTGATCTTAAAAAAGGCAAGAAGATTAGCGAAAATTTCTTAGCAACTACTAAGAATTATATAACCAATAAATATCAAAAGGAAGGGTTTCTTAATACAAAAGTAACCATCGACACCAAAAAAGATACGATTGGCACCAACAACGAAAAGATGCTGATCTATATTGACAAAGGAGATCGAGTTAAAATACGGTCTATTTCTTTTGATGGAAACGAAGTGTTTAGTGACAAAAAGCTTAGAAAAAAGTTTAAAAAAACCAAGGTAAAGCTACCTGGAAGGTTTTGGAAAAAATCAAAATTTATTGAAGCTGATTATAAAGAAGGGCTCACTAAATTGCTGGAGTATTACAAAGAGAAAGGTTATAGAGACGCTCGAATTGTAAGGGATACCGTTATGGTTGATGAGTCTTTGATTGACATCAATGTAACATTACTAGAGGGACAAAAATATTATTTCGGAGATATTAACTTCCTAGGAAACAGCGTCTACACGGACAATCAATTGAGTAGGGTTTTGGGTATCGATAAAGGAGATGTTTATAATGGAGTTCTGCTTAGAAAACGCATCGCAGATCCTACAAAACCTGACGGAGAAGACCTCACAAATTTGTATCAAAACAATGGTTATTTGTTTTCTTCTGTCAATCCTGTTGAAATCAGTGCTGTCAATGACACTATTGATTTCGAAGTACGGATTATTGAAGGAAAGCCTGCTTATTTCAATCGGATAACTGTTGTAGGGAATGACCGCACCAATGACCATGTGATCTACAGAGAATTGCGCACAAAACCTGGGGCGCTCTACAGCAAAGATCAAGTCGTGCGCTCAGTTCGTGAACTCGGGCAACTTGGTTTTTTTGATCCTGAGCAGATCTCACCTGATTTTAAAAATGTTGATCCAAACGCTGGTACTGTTGACATCGAATATGGGTTGGTTGAAAAAGGCGCTAGTCAGATCGAACTTCAGGGTGGTTACGGTGGTGGTGGGTTTATTGGAACACTCGGTTTGTCGTTCAACAATTTTTCCATGCGTAACATCTGGAACAAAAAAGCTTACAAGCCGGTCCCTATGGGTGATGGCCAACAATTGGCACTTCGACTTCAAAAAAGTCGATTTTATGAAACCTATAGTTTTTCGTTTGCGGAGCCTTGGCTGGGAGGAGAGCAGCCTGTACAGTTCTCCACGTCTATCTCACAAACGACTCAGTACCGTTATAATTTTATGACAGGCCGGGCCAATACGGATCAGTATTTTAAAATTCGAGGAGTTACACTAGGACTTGCCAAACGACTTCGTGTACCCGATGACTACTTTACCCTATCACAAGCTATCGGTTATCAGTACTATGATCTGAACAACTACTATACAGGTCTATTTACCTTTGGAGATGGGGTGTCTAACAACCTGTACTACTCGATCGCATTGTCTCGAAACAACACCTATACCAACCCCATTTTTCCTTTAGGAGGATCTCAGTTTTCGATCAGTGCCAAACTTTCTTTTCCCTATTCTTTGGTCAACGGCGTAGACTATGCCAATTTGGGAGATTTGCCAGAATTCCAAAACGAAGATGGCACTCCAGATGTATCGAAAATAGATCAAGAAAAATACCGATGGTTGGAGTTCTACAAATTTAAATTTTCTGGAAGTTGGTATAGTCGAATCATTGACAAGTTGGTATTAAAAACCCATGCCGAGTTTGGATATTTAGGCTCCTACAACAACGACAGAGGGGTGATCCCTTTCGAGCGGTTTTATTTGGGTGGAGATGGACTCTCTCAGTATGCCCTAGATGGGCGGGAAACTGTTTCTATGAGAGGATATGAAAATCAATCTCTTTCGGATCAGGATGGTTCAACAATATATAACAAATTCTCACTTGAATTGAGATATCCCATCACACTAAAACCTTCTGCCTCTATTTATGCCTTAAGTTTCTTAGAGGCTGGAAATGCTTACAACAATTTTCAAGAGTATAATCCGTTTGATATGAAGAGGTCTGCAGGTTTTGGTATTCGTATATTTATGCCAGCTTTTGGCCTTTTAGGCATAGATTTTGGATATGGGTTTGACAGTGATCAGAGGGGCGACTTATCAGCACACGGATGGGAAACCCATTTTATCATCGGACAACAATTTTAATAAATGAAACATATTTGGTGTATTGTACTTATCATGGTGGGGGTTACTTCCCTTGCCCAACAACAAGTACGCATTGGTTTTTTAGATATGGATCGTGTATTGGCGGGTTTGTCTGATTATCAATCATCCAATGCTCAATTAGAAACCAAGATGGATCTTTGGAGAGAAGAGATTGATGCGCGCCAAAAGCAAATAGACACCCTTCAGAAGGTTTTAGAGACTGAGCGCGCCTTGCTTACTCAGGAAATCATTGAAGAACGTAAAGAAGATATAACCTTTGAGCAAGAGAAACTCGATGCTTACAAACAAAAACGCTTTGGGCCTGAAGGGGATTGGATGGCTCAAAAAGTTATCATCCTACAGCCTGTTCAAGACAAAATTTTAGATGCAGTCAGAGAGGTAGCTGACAATCGAAAACTTGATTATGTATTCGATAGAAGCGCTGAAATAATGGTGTTTCATTCAGAAAAAAAATACGATATTAGCGACCTTGTTATCGGTTTTATAGAACAGAAAGACAAGAAAAAGGCACGTGAGGAGCTGGTCGAATCACGCAAAGAGGAGCAAAAAGCCAAGCGAAACCCAGCTGCGGAGAAAAGGCGCGAGTTATTGGAGGAGCGTAAAGCCGAACGTGAACGCAAATTAGCTGCTCGAAAAAAAGAAAGAGATGCTAAGAAAAAGGCAAATGAAACT
>JASFWO010000081.1:0-4702 GCA_050049275.1 Flavobacteriaceae bacterium
GTACTTTTATTACCACTGCAATCATTGTAAAAAAGAGCGATTCTCAGCCAAGAAAGTAAATACAGTTTTTGAATCTATTTTGGACGATTTTCAATTCACCAAACAATCAAAAGTGCTTTACAAGGAGATCTTAAAATCATTGTCTGGGACAAGCCAAAAGGATACTTTGAGAAAAAGGAAAAAATTGGATAAAGAACTGGCTTCTGCAAACCAGCGAATTGAGAATCTAGAAGATTTACTAGTTGACGGGACGATCACTCCAAAAGTATATGGTAAAACATTAAATCGTTACACAAAGCAACGAGATCAAATTACTGCAAACATACATGCACTGAATACCTCAGATTCCGAATATATGGGTCTGGTTGAAAATGCATTTCACCACTTAGAAAACTTTAAACAAACCTATCTTAATAGTCCTCTAGCGCATAAACAAAAACTAATAAGTTCGATATTCCCCGAAAAAATTGAATTTGACGGAAAAAAATGTCGAACTATTAGAATCAATGATTTTTTGAGATATATCTTGCAGATAGACAAGGAGTTACCTGAAAATAAAAAAGGACAAATCTCAAAAAACATGAGTTTGTCCCGTTTGGTGGAGTCGGAGGGAATCGAACCCTCGTCCAAACAAGTGAAGGAACAGCTTTCTACAAGTTTAGTTCTCGTTTCATTTTCGAATATAGACTGACCGAAAACCGCCTATCTACACCTTATCTTCTTTGTTTTAAAACCCAGCCGAAGCATCCGGATTTCTATGTTGACTTTGATGGTGCCTTGAAGTGTGATGCCGTCAACAAGGGCCTCACCAAGACATCTCGCCTTCCCGCCTAGCGGGACTAGGGCCTGGACCTACTATAATTCAGTCGATTAGGCTGCAAGAGCGTAGTTATTCTCGCCATTTAAAATGGTGGTACTATGAGATTAACGAGCTGTAGTCCAGCGCTCGACTTGCTTACCATTTCATCAGGCTTGCTGTCAAAACCAGTCGACCCCGATGTGTTTCAATGAACAATGCCCCAAAGTGGATTGCAAAGTTAGGTATTTTTGAGATGAATCTGTGGGCTACAAAGAAGCCATCGCTTCCTTGAGTCTAGACAAACCTGTGAGTAAACCTTCTGCCAGTTCGAGAGGAAGCATATTTGCACCGTCACTTTTAGCATTTTTAGGATCAAAATGAGTTTCCATAAACAGGCCATCCACACCAGCAGCAATTCCTGCGCGGGCCATGGTTTCAATAAGTTCAGGCTTACCTCCTGTCACACCACTCGATTGGTTGGGTTGTTGTAAGGAGTGGGTCACATCTAGAATGGTGGGGCCAAATTGTTTCATGGTTGGAATACCTCTAAAATCAACTACCATGTCCTGATATCCAAACATGGTTCCTCTTTCAGTAAGCCAAGCATGCACGTTTCCAGCATTGTGTACTTTTTGAACGGCATATTGCATGCTTTCTGGACTCATAAATTGTCCTTTTTTAAGATTTACCACTTTTCCAGTATCGGCTGCTGCAACGACTAGGTCTGTCTGTCGCACCAAAAAAGCAGGAATCTGTAAAACATCAACGTATTCGGCTGCTTTAGCAGCGTCTGTTGTTTGGTGGATGTCTGTAACAGTGGGAATGCCATGAGTTTGATTTACTTTTTGTAGAATCTTTAAGGCTTTTTCATCTCCAATCCCTGTAAAACTGTCAATGCGACTTCGGTTGGCTTTTTTAAAACTTCCCTTAAAAACAAGGGGGATTTCAAGTTTGTCGCAAATAGTTGAGAGTTGTTCTGCGATACGCAGGGCCATTTCTTCTCCTTCTATGGCACATGGTCCAGCCAGTAGAAAAAAACGATTAGATGGGGTATTGATAAACTCCTGGACATTCTTCATGCTGTAAAAATACAATATATAGTCGTTGAGGGGTAAAAGATTTTAAAATTAGGGTACATTTGCAGCCTTGAATAAAGCTATGGAAAACCTGAAAAACATCGCCATTATCGCCCACGTTGATCATGGAAAGACCACACTGGTTGATAAGATTTTACACCACTGTCAGTTGTTTCGAGACAACCAAGAAACCGGAGAGTTGATTTTAGATAACAATGATTTGGAGCGAGAGCGTGGCATCACGATTTTATCCAAAAACGTTTCTGTTCAATACAAATCCACTAAAATCAACATCATCGACACGCCTGGTCACGCTGATTTTGGAGGAGAGGTAGAACGTGTGCTTAACATGGCAGACGGTGTGTTGTTATTAGTAGATGCTTTTGAAGGGCCTATGCCACAAACTCGTTTTGTGTTGCAAAAAGCATTGAATTTAGGACTAAAACCCATCGTTGTCATTAATAAAGTAGACAAAGAAAACTGTACTCCTGACGATGTTCATGAAGCTGTTTTTGACTTAATGTTTGAGTTGGGCGCTGAGGAGTGGCAATTGGATTTCCCAGTGCTTTATGGGTCTGCTAAAAACAATTGGATGGGTCTGGATTGGAAAAATCCTACAAACACCATTGAGCCATTGCTGGATGCTGTTGTAACACATATTCCATCACCCAAGACTGAAGAGGGTAGTCTGCAGATGCTCATCACTTCACTCGATTTTTCGTCATATACGGGTCGCATTGCCATTGGAAGGTTGCAGCGAGGCACACTAAAAGCCAATATGCCGATCAGTCTTTGCAAGCGAGATGGAACCATTGCCAAGGTACGCACCAAAGAATTGTTTGTTTTTGACGGTTTGGGTCGAAAAAAAGTGGAACAAGTTTATCCAGGAGATTTGTGTGCTGTTACGGGTTTGGAAGGCTTTGAGATAGGGGATAGTTTGGCCGATTTAGAGCATCCTGAAGCTTTGCCATCCATTGCAATAGACGAACCGACGATGAGTATGTTGTTCACGATCAACGATTCGCCTTTTTTTGGAAAAGATGGCAAGTTTGTGACCTCACGACACATAAAGGAACGCTTAGAAAAAGAATTAGAACGCAACTTGGCTATGCGCCTTGAGGCAACAGGTTCTGCGGACAAGTTTATTGTTTACGGAAGAGGTGTATTGCACTTATCTGTACTGATTGAAACCATGCGTCGAGAAGGCTATGAATTGCAAATTGGTCAGCCGCAGGTCATTATTAAAGAAGTCGACGGAATCAAGTGTGAGCCTGTTGAAGAACTAACGATAGACCTTCCAGAGGAAGTTTCAGGTAAAGCCGTTGAGATAGTCAGCCTTCGAAAGGGAGAGATGACCGCCATGGAGCCGCGTGGCACTCGTATGATATGTTCTTTTTTAATTCCATCTAGAGGTATTATTGGGTTGAGAAATCAACTCCTCACAGCCACTGCTGGAGAGGCAATCATGAACCACCGATTTGTTTCTTACGAACCCCTCAAAGGAGATATTCCAGAACGCAATAATGGTTCGCTGATTTCCATGGAGAACGGAAAAGCTATTCCATATTCTTTAGACAAACTTCAGGAGAGAGGTAAGTTTTTTATCCATCCAGGGGACGACATTTACACAGGTCAGGTGATCGGTGAGAATTCACGTGGTGATGATATGGTGGTCAATGTGACCAAAACCAAAAAGTTGTCCAATGTCCGTGCTGCGGGCTCTGATGATAAGGTAAAACTCGCCCCTCCAATTCAGTTTACCCTAGAAGAAGCATTGGAATATATACAAAAAGATGAGTATGTGGAGGTGACTCCAAAGGCCCTACGTTTAAGAAAGATTTTATTGCAAGAGCACGAAAGGAAACGAAGCGACAAACAACAAGGGTAATTTATTTGTATTTTGTGCGTTTAATTATTGAATGAAAAAATTCTTTGTTCAAAGATATAGCGCCCAACACAAACGAGATTGGGATGGTTTTGTTTCCAAAGCGGAGGTTCATAGTATTCTTTTTTATCGAGATTTTATAGAGTATCATAGTGACCGTTTTGAGGATTACTCTTTATTGATATTCCAAGAAGACAAATTAGTTGCGATATTTCCTGCCAATATATGTTCCAATGGAGAAATACACACACACCAAGGATTGAGTTACGGAGGGTTTATTTTCGAAAAGCATACATACTTCAAGACTCGTGTCAGCATTTATGAATTGGTTTTAAAGTATTTTCTAATCAATAACGTAAGCGATGTTTATATAAGAAGTGTTCCTTTGTGTTATGAAAATGACAATTCTCATGCATTAATATTGGACTGGATTGGTGCTGTTAATATCCGTAACGATATTTACTCATACATTCCTAAGGGCGCTTATGTTGGTTCAAACAAAGACAGGAAAAAGTACATTAAGAAAGCTTTAAAGAACGACTTTAAGACCATAGAATCAAACGATTTTGATTTTTTTTGGGACAGCTTATTGATTCCTAATTTAAAACAAAGACATAACACCCAACCTGTACATCCGGTACTTGAAATTAAGAATTTGAAAAAAAAATTTCCAGATTCGATCAAACTGTATGGAGTGTTTAAAAACAACGTAATGCGTGCAGGTGTAGTGGTTTTTGTTCATCGTGATGTGGTACATACTCAATACATTTCAGGGGACGAACAAAGGTCCGACGGATCTCTAGACTTTCTAATAGACAGTGTTATTAAGAAATATAATAAAACGAAAATCTTTAGTTTTGGCACTTCTTCTGAAAATCATGGAAAATTGATTAACAATGGTTTGTTGTACTGGAAGGAAAGTTTTAGGGCAGTAAACGAATT
>JASFWO010000006.1:0-13883 GCA_050049275.1 Flavobacteriaceae bacterium
CAACACGCTGGGAAATAGATGGGGGTGAAATCATCAGTGGACAAGGCACAGGATCTGTTACGGTGCGTTGGGGGATTGAACCCAATGGTGAGTTGTCTGTAGTTGAATCCAATGGGGTATGTTCCAGTGCGCAATCCTCTATTCGAGTGGAGTTAGGGGCTGAAAACTTATCTGAAGATATAACGATTGCAAGGCTTTGGAACGAAGTAGTGTTGGAGGCAATTAGAGGGGACTTTGCAAGACCTACGATTCATGCAAGAAATTTATTTCATTCAAGCATTGCTATGTATGACATTTGGGCTGTTTACGATAATGTTTCTGCTCCTTATCTGATTGGAAACCAACTCAATGGTTTTGAAAGCAAACTGAAAAAGTTCACTCCAAATCAACCCAAATTGGAATCTCTAAATCGAGCCATTAGCTTTGCGATGTATCGTTTGTTGTCGCACAGATTTAAAAACTCACCAGGAAGAGTGACTACCCAAGAACTCCTCGACAATATGATGGAAAAACTTGGATATGATACCTCAATCGCTACCACAGAATATCAAGACGGAAATGCTGCAGCATTTGGAAATTTTGTGGCTCAGACAATCATCGATTATGGATTACAAGACGGATCTCGTGAAGCTACAGGATACGACAACGCTTACTATGAACCCAAGAATTTACCATTTGCATTGGAATCAGTGGACAATCCCCCTTTGGATGATCCAAACAGGTGGCAACCCTTAGGATTGGACATCTTTATAGATCAAGGAGGTAACTTAGTTGATGGAGATGTCCCTCCATTTTTAAGTCCAGAATGGGGCAATGTAAATGCATTTGCACTAAAGGAAGAAGACAGAGTTACTTATGAACGAAATGGGGATTTATTTCAAGTTTTTCATGACCCCCTGGATCCTCCTTACTTGAGCCTGAACGAAAATAATACGAGCAGTGATGCTTATAAGTGGGGCTTTTCAATGGTATCTGTATGGCAATCTCATTTAGATCCAAATGATGGCGTCCTTTGGGACATTTCTCCCTCACGGATCGGAAACACACCCATTGAAACCTTTCCAAAGGTATTTGAAGACTATCAAGACTTCTATCATTTCTTTGAGGGGGGTAGTTTGAGCAATGGACACAATATGAATCCAAGAACGAACAAAAAATATGAGCCAAATATTGTCCCCAGAGGCGACTATACGCGCGTCTTGGCAGAGTTTTGGGCAGATGGTCCAGACTCTGAGACCCCACCAGGGCATTGGTTTTCGATTTTGAACTATGTCAACGATCATCCTGCATTCGAAAAACGTTTTCAAGGGCAAGGGCCTGTTTTAGATCCTTTAGAATGGGATGTAAAGGCTTACTTTATTTTAGGTGGAGGCATGCATGATGCAGCGATTGCTGCTTGGAGTGTTAAAGGATGGTATGATTATATCCGACCCATTTCAGCTATTAGATCTATGGCAGCTCGTGGTCAAAGTTCTGACCCAACACTTTCCAATTATCATGTTGCGGGCATTCCGTTGATCCCAAATTATATTGAAATCATCGACCAAGGCGATCCGTTGGCTGGAGATGACAATGAGCATGTCGGAACAATAAAACTTTATACTTGGAAAGGGCACAATGCGATCGATAACCCTGAGCTTGACCAAGCGGGAGTGGGTTGGATCAGAGCCCTTGAATGGTATCCATATCAAAGACCCACATTCGTAACCCCCCCATTTGCGGGTTATGTTTCTGGACACTCAACCTATTCTCGTACAGCTGCAGAACTATTGACCACACTTACAGGAGATGAATTTTTTCCAGGGGGTATGGGTGAGTTTGTAGCAAGAGCCAATGAGTTTTTAGTATTTGAACAGGGCCCTTCAGTAGATGTTGTCCTTCAGTGGGCAACCTACAGAGACGCTTCTGATCAAACGAGTTTGAGTCGTATTTGGGGAGGCATTCATCCTCCAGCCGATGACATACCAGGTCGATTTATCGGCCAGCTAGTTGCTTCAGATACATTTGCATTTGCAAAACGGTTTTTTGATGGTTTTCACAACGTCAACGAAGAGCAAAAAGAAATCTTTGTATACCCCAACCCAACTACGAGCAAACGTATATATATCGTAAACACAGACAACTCCCAAACAATTTCATTGTTTGATGTTCTAGGCAGGAAGATCAATATCAATCAACGAACCTATGATGCACACACAAACACCACTATGATTTATGTTGAGTCAGCAAAGCCAGGAGTCTATTTACTGCACGTGAACGAGTCTGCCAAGCGGATGGTAATTATCAAAAACTAAATATCCTTTGATTGAATGGTTTAGTTCTTTTTTCAATATTTCTTGTTTGTGATAATACTTTCGATATACGTAAAGTAATTTTAAGAGATGACCAATGTGCCCCAACACTTAATTAGTATTAACCCCCCAATAATTTAATTCAAAAACAATCTTCAATTAAAATTTTAATCAAAAGAAAAATTATCTTTATGGAATTAAAGAAAATCGAAATTATGAAATGGTATTTAAAAGTAATGAGTCAATATTTTAACTTTAGTGGCAGAGCACGAAGAAAAGAGTACTGGATGTTTGTGTTGTTTTACGCTCTAATACTTATCTCTGCTTCAATTATAGACAATATTACCGGTTGGAATTTTGAATATGAAATGATGGGGCAAACGATTAGTACAGGTTATGGATGGCTATATTTAATTACAACTCTTGTACATTTTTTTCCAGCTCTTGGAGCAGTGGTCAGAAGACTGCACGATGTGGGTAAAAGCGGATGGATGTATCTTATAATATTCATTCCAATCATTGGCTTTATATGGATGTTAGTTCTACTTGTAAAAGACAGTCAAGCAGGAGAGAACAAATATGGACCAAACCCCAAGGTATAGCTTTAAACTTCTGTTTTATAAAATCGGTCAACACAAAAAATCACTTCAAAAGAGAATACTTTTCTTTTGAAGTGATTTCTATTTAGGGTGGCGTGTTTTGCTCTGGTTACATGATATACCCTTTTCTACAGAAATCTTTCTATGAGTAAAGGTTTTAACTCATCTGAATGCCTATTTTTACCAAAAAATTTAAATCAAAAAAATGAGTAAAAAGAAAAAAGTCTTGCTTACTGGAATTTCAGGATATATCGGAAATCACTGCGCAGTGGAGTTGTTAAAAAATGGCTATTCTGTTAGAGGTTCTGTGCGCGATCTTTCAAAATCAAAACAAGTAATTGAAGCCATCCAAAAAGAGATAGACCCAAAAGACAATCTAGAATTTTGTGAATTGGATCTTTTAAAAGATGACGGTTGGGATGAGGCAACAAAAGGATGTGAGTTTGTAATGCACGTTGCATCCCCTTTTATCATTCTAGAGCCTAAAGACGAAAACCTCTACATCAGACCCGCGGTTGATGGCACAATGAGGGCTTTAAAAGCTGCAAAAAAAGCTGGAGTAAAGCGCGTGGTTCTTACCTCATCAATGGTCTCTATGTTAGAAAATGCGGACAAATCCATCAATGTTAACGCTGAATCCTGGACAAATGTCAATGCAAAAAATGTATCAGCTTATGCAAAAAGCAAAACGCTAGCAGAAAGAGCTGCTTGGGATTTTATTAAAAATCAACAAGAAAGTGATCCAATTCAGCTTGTTGTGATCAATCCAGGACCTGTTTATGGACCCACACTTTCGGGAGATTTGTCAGGAGCCTCTATGGGGATGTTCAATAAAATGATCCAGGGAAAAATGCCTATGATTCCGCAAGCCGCACTCAATATGTCCGATGTTAGAGATGTTGCCAAAATCCATGTATCAGCCCTTGAAAATAAACAAGCAAATGGCAAAAGGTTTATTGTCGCAACTGAAAAATCTTACAATTTTCAAGAACTGGCCCAAATACTCAAATCCAATGGCTATCATAAAGTAAGCACTAAGCTAGCGCCCAATTTGTTGCTCAAGCTTATGGGTTATGTCGACAAGGAAGCAAAAAGCTTTAGACCTTTTATCGGCAAATCCTATAATGGAGATGTTTCGTCTACCATCAAAACTTTTGACTGGAAACCCATACACCTAGAAAAAACAGTTTTAGATACCGCCCACTCCATTCAACCTGCTGAATAGATACGGTTTTTGGCATGATAATTGAAAAATATTCAAAAATTAACAATGGTTAAATATCTTTTTGCTGTTCTACTGTTGTCAGTTACAATGTGTGAGAAAAACGACCAAGACATCGCTGAGGATTGTGTTGCAGACCCTCAGGATCCAAATACGGTGTGTATAGAAATATATGATCCTGTATGCGGGTGTAACAACATCACTTATCCAAACGAATGTTATGCAGGGGCGAGCAATGTTTCAAGTTGGACCGAAGGAGCTTGTGGTTCTAATTAAACTAGAGATGAGTTAAAACTTTTTTATTTGGATAATTAGCAAAATGAGTATGTTAGTACTTCATATTACAGTTTTTTTAACGGGCGTTTTATTTGTCTTGGTCTCTAAATACATCAACAAAGACAACGCCAAATACCTTCTTTCAGGCTACAACACCATGTCCAAATCTGAACAGGAAAAATTTGACATCGTTGGCTATCTATCCTTTTTTAAACCCTTTTTCTACAACTGGGGTGTTTATTCAACAGTTTTGTATTTCGTGTTTTATTTTACGACAGATTTTCAGTGGGCCCTATGGGTTTGGATTGCGGCACAGATTTTACCACTGCCCATTCTGATTGTTAAGGGGAAAAGATTTAAGAACAAAATGTGACTCATTAACTAGATCATTAAGGTTAAGAGTTTAAAATTTGTATGTATTTTTAGACTCAAACCAACAGATTTTTTTTCTATGTCCACTGCTCCCTCCAACAAAACAGCCATTGCCATCATAGCTGGACTTTTCTTTGTATTTGGCTTTATTACTTGGGTCAATGGGGCGTTAATTCCCTTTATGAAAACCATCAATGAGCTTACAGAAGCTCAGTCATATTTAGTTGCATCAGCTTCTTATATCTCATTTGTAGTGATGGCTTTGCCAGCTTCTTTTTTGCTACATAAAATTGGCTATCGCAAGGGGATGTCTATCGGTCTATTTGTCATGGCTCTGGGCGCTTTGGTGTTTATTCCAGCTGCAGATTCTCGCACCTACTGGATGTTTCTGTTAGGAATTTTTATTCAAGGTACAGGAATGACGGTCCTTCAAACGGCTGCCAACCCATATATTACCATATTAGGGCCCATAGAGAGTGGGGCTAAGCGTATTGCCATTATGGGCATCGCCAACAAAGTAGCAGGAGCCTTGGGGTCGCTTATTTTTGGGGCTATTCTTCTGAAAGGAATCGATGAGGTTAAAGATCAGTTGTCTCATGTTTCGCAAGCCGAAAAATCGGCCTTGCTCAACCAAATGGCTGACAGTGTATTTGTGCCTTACGTGGTGATGGCTATTGTGTTGTTTTTGTTGGGACTGTTGATGCGAATCGCTCCCCTTCCCTATGTGGAAGCCGTTGAAGAAGAAAGCCCAACTAAGGAAATCAGGACTCAAAAATCCATTTTTCAATATCCGCATCTTTGGCTCGGAATGCTTACGCTCTTTGTGTATGTAGGGGCTGAAGTGATTGCTGGGGATACCATTATTGCCTATGGCATCGCACTGGGAATTTCAGCTACAAAAGCCAAGTTTTTTACTTCCTACACCCTTTTGGCCATGGTTCTCACCTATGCGCTTGGGGTAATCCTTATCCCAAAACATCTAAGTCAAAAAAAGGCCCTGCAAATAAGCGCAGTGTTAGGTATGGTGTTTAGTGTGGCGGTCCTTACCACAAATGGATTTACTTCTGTATTGTTTGTAGCAGCTCTAGGAATCGCCAATGCTTTGGTGTGGCCTGCGGTGTGGCCACTCACGCTAGAGGGTTTAGGAAAACACACCAAAACAGCTTCCGCCTTGTTGATTATGGCCATTTCAGGGGGTGCCATCATCCCTCCTTTGTATGGAAGGTTGGTAGATCAAGGAAAAGAGGTTCTTATCTCGGCGGGCACGGATGCTTCCATCGCTTTGGCTACTGCTGCCAAAGAAAGTTATTACATCCTAATCCCTTGTTATACAATCATCTTTGTATTCTCAGTCTGGGGACGCGCTTTAAACAAACCAACTCAAAAGAAGAGATAGGCGTAGAAAAACAAGCTTCTCAAAACCAAGAGGTTCGTTATCAATCAATAATTCCGATTCTTTTGGCGCGCTCTTCCCATTTTTTACGGGCAACGGCTTGTAGGTCTTCCACATGATCGCTTTCGTCCATGATTTCGATACCCAAAAGCGTCTCAATTACATCCTCCATAGTCACAAGTCCTGTCACGGTTCCATATTCGTCAACAACGAGCGAAATGTGTTCTCGTTGGGTCATGAGGGTTTCAAAAATTTCTGGAATTCGAGTGTCCCGATCAACGACAATGAGTTCTCTTCTAATGTGCGACAATGGCAGGCTCCCTTTGTCGTTGATAAGTTCTTCAAGCACATTGTCTTTGAGGACATATCCTGTGATGATTTCAGGATTTTCACCATGAACAGGAATTCTTGAAAAGCGCAACTTTGGGTTTTGATCAAAAAACTCTTGTATGGTCATATGCTCAGGAGCGATTTTCATCACTGACCTAGGGGTCATGATGTTTCGCCCTCTAACTTCGTTTAACCGAACCATATTTTTAATCACGGTAGACTCTTTTTCTTCAATAACACCTTCTTGCTCAGCAATTTCGGCCATAGCAGAAAAATCCTCACGACTCATAACATTAGCCTCCCCTCTTTTACCTAAAACCTTTGTAAAGAGCTGTAAAAACCATAGCACTCCCGAATATTTAAAAACGGGTATGATCGAGCGTAAGAAAAGTGCTGTAATCTTAGCCAATTTTTTCCAGTAGGTAGCTCCCAAGGTTTTGGGAATGATTTCAGAAAGCAATAAGATAAGAATGGTCATGATGGCCGACACAACACCCACCATTGCCTCTTCGGAAAATGGAACTCCCAATAAGTGATAAATCTGCCCATTCCCCAATGATGAGTAAACGACCTTGGCTTGCACTCCCACCAAAATAGCGCCAACCGTATGGGCAATCGTGTTGAGCGTAAGAATAATGATTAAAGGCTCATCTATGTTTTTTTTGAGCGTATCGAGTGTTTGTGCATACTTGTGGCCCTCCCCCATTTTTAAGCTGATATAAGTGGGATTGATGCTCAGTAACACTGCTTCCAAAATGGAACACATAAAAGAAACCGCAATGGTCAGCAGGGCATATACAAAGAGTAATTCCATAAATCAAATTACAAAACGAAGATACGCTTTAACACCCAACCAAAAAACAAAAAAAAAGCGATAAAGCTGAATGTCAAAGAATTAACGCATAAAAAAACACCTATTAAAATGACAGTCAACACATTCAAGGCAGATTGCTTCTGTATAGTTTTTGTATTGTTTTATTTTACGTTTTTATAAAATTTATACATCAATTTTACAAACTCATTAAATAACAAATCTAAATATTACTTTTTTGAAAAAAATCGCTCAAATTCTTTTCGGTAAATATCATAAAACTTTCGTTCTTTTATTGTCTTCAATATGTGTCCACGCTCAGGTTGGTCACATCATATGGGAAGACGATTTTGACAGTCTTGACACGAATGTTTGGAATGTAGACCAAGGAGATGGGTGCCCTGAACTCTGTGGTTGGGGCAATCAAGAACTCCAGAGCTACCAAGATGATAATGTTTATATAGAAGAAATTCCAGGTGAGCCAGGCAACTATGCCCTTGTTTTGGAAGCGCGCAGTGAATCTAGCGGGAATCAGTCTTTCACCTCTGGAAAAGTAACGACTAAAAACAACTTGGCCGTCAAATATGGGATGATTGAATTCCGAATCAAGGTGCCCGATGATTTATCTAAAGGTCTTTGGCCAGCAGCTTGGCTATTGGGAACCAACCAAGTATCAGATGGTTGGCCCTTCTGTGGGGAGATCGATATGATGGAAATGGGGCATAACACGGCGTTTAGAACAGAACAAGAGTTTCCATCAGCCAACGAGAATAATTTGGTGGCGGCCAACCTTATTTTTTACGATGATTTAGCGTGTTCCGATCAAAACCCTACATGTGCGGCGAGCATTTCGTCTGATAAATATTACAATCAACCCTATCATACTTCCGCAACGCTTACAGATCGGTTTCTGACCTATAGAATGTATTGGGATGAAGAGCAAATCAGACTGACTGTTGACGACAATGGTTTGGTGCAAAACTTGTATACTGGACCCTTCCCTATTGGTGATAGCTCAGCGGCATTTACCAAACCTTTTTACTTACTGATGAACTTGGCTGTTGGGGGTAATTTCACAGACGCAGGATCTGCTTCTGGAGTCACAGCGGATCTTCCGGGCAAGATGTACATAGATTATGTTCGCATCAAAAAATGGAACGGCAGGGGCGAGGTGTTTACTTCAGAAAAGGTGATGGCCAATGCGGGTGCCAATAAGAAATTAGATGAGGGGGAAGTACTTACGCTAGACGCTTCGGGCAGTTATGGACCCATAACTCATTATGTTTGGGAGCTAGACGGCACTCAGGTTGCAACGACAAAAACCCATGAGATTTCTTTAGATCCTGGAGCCTATGTGTTGAAGTTGACCGTTAGTGATCAATACGGCAATCAAGACACAGACCAAGTCAAAATTAAGGTTGGAGGAAACGAAATTGGAGATGTCATTTGGGAAGACAATTTTGATACGTTGAATGATGAATATTGGAACATATCTACCGGAAATGGCTGCGAGGAAGATTTATGTGGCTGGGGAAACCAAGAGCTACAAACCTATCAGCAAGACAATGTTTATATTGAAGAAATCGCTGAAGAGCCAGGGAACTATGCGTTGGTTCTAGAAGCTAAAAAAGAAATGGTCGGAACCAATGCGTTTACTTCTGGAAAAGTAACTACTGAAAACAAATTAGCCATAAAATATGGTGTTGTTGAAGTCAGGATGAAAACCCCAGATATTCAAAACGGGCTATGGCCTGCCGCATGGCTCTTGGGAATCAATCACCGAGAAGTTGGATGGCCATACTGCGGAGAGATCGATATGATGGAAATGGGACACTCCGTGAGCGAAAGACAGGCTGAGGGTTTTTCGGGATCACCAAACAACTTTGTGCGAGCCAACCTTATTTGGTATGCAAGCGCCGCCTGTGGAACGGACAACCCCACTTGTGCTGCGAGCATTGCTTTTGATAAATATTACACCACTCCATATACACCCTCTTCGGCGCTGAACAACCGATATGTGACTTATAGAATGTATTGGAACGAAAGTCAAATCCGACTGACGGTAGTGGATAATAACACGGAATACGATTTATACACAAATCCTTTTCCTATCGGACCCAATGAAGAAGCTTTCAAAAAACCTTACTACTTTTTGTTGAATTTAGCTGTTGGAGGAAGTTTTACAGGTTTTAACAGCAATGATGATATCACAGCGCCTTTGCCAGGAAAACTTTACATAGACTACGTTCGTGTAAAAGACTGGAATGGACAAGGCGAGGTGTCCTTTTCCCAAGGAAATATTCTGGCAAATGCTGGGGCAGATATCGTAAAAGAAGATCTAAATAAAGATGGGGTAGAAATGGTAACACTTGAAGGTTCCTCAAGTTATGGCCCCATTGATTCTTATGAATGGAGTGAAAACGGGATTGTTTTATCTCAAGACGAAGTAGCCAATCTCAGCCTTACTACGGGTGTTCACAACATTCGTCTAAAAGTAACCGATACTCAAGGCAACACCTCTTCGGATTATGTTAAAGTAGATATCAGAGAGTTGATCTGGGAAGACAATTTTGACGCTTTTAACACAAGCGTTTGGGAACCCGAGTTGGGTGATGGATGCGAACAAGATTTATGCGGATGGGGCAATCAAGAATTACAATACTACACTTCCGAAAACATTGCTATAGCACCTATTCCAGGTGATGAAGACAACAATGCACTTGTAATCACTGCCAAAAGCGAAACCAAAGGCGGAAAATCATTTACCTCTGCTAGAGTAAAGACTCAAGACAAGCTGACGGTTAAGTACGGACTTGTAGAAACCAGAATCAAAGTGCCAGATGATTTGTCTACAGGACTGTGGCCAGCGTTTTGGCTGCTTGGAAATAATATTTCTGAGGTTGGTTGGCCAAAATCAGGGGAGATTGATATGATGGAAATGGGATACAAAGCCCAATCACTTTTTGATGAAGGTTTTGAAGATGCTTCAGAAAATGATGTTGTAGGCGGAAATATCATATTCTATTCGGATGCTGCTTGTGCAGGCAACAACGCTACCTGTGCGGCAAGTATTTCTAGTGACAAATACTATAGCATGCCATACAGAGCATCTACTCCGCTTACCAATCGATTTTTGACCTACAGGATGTATTGGGACCCCAATGAAATTAGATTAACAGTCGTCGATAATGGGGTAGAGTATGATTTTTATACAGGACCTTTCCCATTGGGTGGAGATGCTGAAGAGTTTCACAATCCATTCTTCTTTGTCATCAACCTAGCTGTTGGTGGCAACTTTACAGACGCTGCTCAGAACAGCCAAGTTACTGCCAACCTTCCTGGTGAAATGCTGATTGATTATGTAAGGGTGTTTAAATGGAACGGTTACGGAGAAGTGGGTAGTGGCTCAGGGCTTATTGCCAACGCAGGGCCAGACATCATTCAATGGGACGAGAACGGTGATGGTTTAGAGCAGATCTATCTAGATGGTTCATCCAGCTCACATCACTCGGGTCAAATCGCCTCTTACTCTTGGTCTATAGACGGAGAAGTTGTAGCTACAGAGGCACTGACCTCACTTACTTTACCAAGGGGTAATTACACAGCTGTTTTGACAATTACTGACACTGAAGGCAATCAAGCATCAGATGAAGTGCTCATTACTATTAGCAGTGGAGGTTTGGCCCCGATCGCTAACGCTGGCCCAGACCAAAGTGTTGAGGATGACAACGAAGACGATCTGGCCTATGTGACTTTAGATGGATCTTTATCCGAGGAAGTTGCAGCCCCCATTGTAGGTTACAAATGGTTCTTAGACGATACAGAATTGGCTTCGGGAATCAATCCAACTGTCGAACTTTCTACTGGAGTGCACACTATAACCTTGGAAGTAGCCGATGAAGATGAGCTTACGGCCACTGATGAGGTTGTCATAACAGTCATTGACCCCGACAACAATCCACCAACAGCAAAAGCAGGAGAAGACCAAATCATCAATGATGAAGATGGCGATGATGTTGTAGCGGTTTTGTTTGACGGTTTAGAAAGTACGGATTCTGATGGTGTTATTGAAAAATATTTGTGGAAAGCCAACGGAGTAGAGATTGGAGACCAAGCTTCTTTCACCACCACCTTATCTACAGGAAATTATGACATTGAACTCACTGTCACGGACGATGACGGAACACCAGGCACTGACAATTTCAACCTCAGCATAGTAGACCCTGACAACGACGCTCCTGTGGCTGATGCAGGTGCTGATGTTTTAATAATCGACTCAGATTTGGATGGAGTTGAAGATGTTGTCCTAGATGCTTCTGCAAGTAGTGATGAGGACGGGGATATTGTTTCTTATAACTGGCTTAAAGAAGGCGAAATCATAGGTACAGAAGTTGAATTCCAAAGCAGCTTTGCCCTAGGACAACACAACATCACTCTTGAAGTGACGGATGACGATGGCATCGTATCATCAGATGAGGTGGTCATTATTGTCAACCAACTTCCTGTTGCAGACGCTGGTGAAGATCAAACCATTATAGATCTTGATGGAAACGGAACCGAAGAAGTGGTATTGGATGCATCTGCAAGTTATGATCAAGGGGGATCTTTAACCACTTATTCGTGGATCTATAATGGAGTTGAAATAAGCACTCAAGTCACTTTCTCTTATTCATTTGAAGTTGGAGCCAATGATGTGACTCTTCAAATTTCAGATAACTATGGATCTGAGGCAACCGATGATGTCACAATTTTCGTTTCTTCAAACGACAATGCTTCTCCGGTTGCAGATGCTGGACTCGATATAAGTATGTATGCAGATGTGGGGGCAAGTGAACTCACCCTGCAACTCGATGGCACAGCAAGCAGTGATTCAGACGGATATATTTATAGTTACCGTTGGTTAGATGGCGAAACAGAACTTGCCAGTGGCAGTTCTCCAGAACTAAATCTGGCCATAGGAACACACGAATTGCAATTAGAAGTTACCGACAATGAAGGGGCTAAAGGTTTTGATGATTTGACGGTTACCGTGATCCAAAAAATCAACATTGCACTCCAAAAATCTGTCACAGTGAGTAGTGTGGAAGAACAGTATAACGGCGACTTGGCTGTAGATGGTGACTATGAAACCAGATGGTCTAGCCTTTTTGAGGATCCTCAATGGATATCAGTGGATCTGGGTATGCCTTATACAATAGATCAAGTAGTTCTTGTTTGGGAAGCAGCTTCTGCGAGAGCTTACGAAATCCAATTATCAGATGACGGCTCAAATTGGAATCCCGTTTACAGCACCACCTCTGGAGATGGCAATACAGAGACTTTAGATGTTGCCGGACAAGCCAGGTTTATCAGAATGTATGCGACGAGCCGTAACACAGAATATGGCTACAGCCTTTTCGAGTTTGAAGTCTATGGTGAGCCCGCAGGAGGCGATGACGATACCCCTCCCACAAATTTAAGCGCATCATTGGTGTCGACCTCATCAAACTCGGCTACGTTTAATTTAAGCGCGAGCGACAATTCAGGGTATGTAATCTATACAATAGAGCAGGGAGGTAATAAACAATTTTTTAGTGGCTCTTCAGATGAGCAAATAGAAGCCATCTACACAGGCCTTTCCGCCGAAACCTCATATGAATTCACAATTAGTGTAAGTGATAATGCAGGGAATGAATCGGCTGAAACAAAAACGATCACTCTCACGACTGCTACAAGTGAAAACACCTCTTGTGGCGGAGAATCGAATGAATCAATACAAGGTGCTTTTAATGAGGGTTACTCGTACAGTTTTAAAACCCAAGGCAATTCAGTGGTCATTGAATTTGAGCTTCTCGATTCAAAAAATGATGTGATTGCTTATTTGTGGAAAGAATCTCCTTTCGAAGAATCTCCAATGGAAAGCATCGGAGATAATCGCTTTAGGGGGGTTGTAGGAAATCTTTCTAATGGCCAAATCATTAGTTATGCTTGTAAGTTTGCTTTTCAAGGGGGTCTTGCCGTTACTGAATATATTCAATATACGGTTGGGGACAATTGCATCGCTCCAAACGACAATTTTACTCTCGAGGTAATCGACACCAGCTGTATTGGCAATGATGATGGTGTGCTGAATATTGAGATCAAAGACATCTCTAACAGCTACAGAGTACAAATGTCAGATCAAGAAGATATTCTTATAAATAGTGGTACCAGCTCAGCAACCTTTTCAGGTCTTTCTAGTGGGGATTATTCTGTGTGTTTTTCGATCGTTGGCGACGAGATCTACGAGCAATGTTTTGAGATAAATATTGGAGAGCCTTTGCCGCTGACTTCCATGATTGGAATGGCTGATATGGACGGCTCAATCGAAATGACAATGAGCGGGAGCACGCAATATTATGTGGATATTAACGGAGAAGTCTTTATGACCAACTCTAACCAATTTAACACTCAACTTCCACCAGGGCTCAACTCCATCAAAGTGTATACGGACTTGTCCTGTCAAGATTTTGTATACCATGAAATTTTCGTCCCCCAACAAATCCAATATTCCCCCAACCCAACCAAAGGAATGTTAGACATCTACGTAGGTGGTGAGGATCCATATGTA
>JASFWO010000132.1:0-3353 GCA_050049275.1 Flavobacteriaceae bacterium
CAACCACCTCGCCTTGTGCAATGATTCTTTCCCCAACAGCAACCATTCCGCGAGTGGGTAGAATCATGGAAAAAGATTCTTCTAATTTTTGTCTAGTTAACACAGAGTCAAACACCACGTTTGGTTTTAACATATCTGTTAGTACCAGTTGATTAGCACTCCTCGACAAAAGAGAATCTAGTATAATTGAAGAACCCGTAAGAGGAAGAGAATCGTTTGTATTTAAATCAGCAAAGAGAAAACTTTGTGCCTGATTGTCTTGGAGCAACAAGACTGGCCTAGACTTACGGGCCGCAAAATCTATATCTACCATTGCAGGGACATAGAGATTCTTCAAATAGCTCTTCCATTGTTTTAGGGTTAAGGCACTATCCTTTGAGGACAATTGCTGTCCAATCCATGAGGATGTTGACTGTTGAGAAACGAATTGTGCTGAATTGTCAAATCGGAAAATTAAAGGACTTTCGTTTTGAACGGTTTTTTTTTCTAATTCAATTTCCTGTTGAGATTTAGCGACAGGAAAGTCAAAAGGCGCCAAAAGCGTTTCATACTGCCATGGTTTTCCTTTTTGAAAGGCATATTTAAATCCTCCTCCACGAGGGAAAAGATAAACAACACATAAAATCATCGCCAAAAAAAGAATGATTTTATACAAAAGGGATTGATATTTATAAAATAACTGCATGGGTTTGCTCAACGATCAAAAATACGTTTTATATGGTTGTTGTGCCAAAACCTTTACAATTAGTTTGTATTTTTGAATCCATGCAGTACGGATTGTGCCACTTGAGTATCGTACCCCTAAGAGCCGAGCCTAACGACTCGAGCGAGCAAACTTCACAACTGTTATATGGAGAGTTTTTTAAAATCCTAAAGAGAAAAAAACACTGGTCCTTAATACGCGTTGGGCTTGATGGGTATGAGGGGTGGTTGAACAATAAGCAATACCAACTTATCGAAAAAGACTGTTATGAGCGTTTAGAAAATTCTCAAAAAGTGTTTTCTGCCGATTTGGTTGATTTTGTGTTTGAGGAAAATAAAATCTTGTTTCCAGTACCTTTAGGGAGTTTGATCAGCTCAGCTCCAACCTTACAACAACGCTATGAAGGAAAAACCATAGAGGGTTCTAAAAATAAAAGTGACATCATCAAACATGCCTTGTTGTACTTAAACACCCCATATCAATGGGGCGGAAAATCTCCATTTGGAATTGATTGTTCAGGGTTTGTTCAGTCTGTATATAGATTGTATGGTGTGTTTCTACCAAGAGATGCTCATCAACAGGCAGAGAAAGGGGAAGCTTTGGGTTTTATTGAAGAAAGTGAACCTGGTGACTTGGTGTTTTTTGACAATCAGGAGGGGCGAATTACCCATGTAGGCATCTTAATGGAAAACTATCACATCATTCACGCCTTTGGACAGGTGCGTATAGATAGACTGGATCAAACAGGTATCTATAATGCCGAACAAAATACACACACCCACAAATTAAGGGTGATAAAAAAATTGGTATAAAAAAACCCGCTCAAGGCGGGTTCTTTTTTTTGTCTTTTTATTTACTGTAGATTTTCTAGTATTCCTTTCGTTTTCATGAAATTGGCTGTATCACCTATTGTTCCATAAATATTCTTTAGGGTTGTCAATGCCTCTATATGGTTGGGATTGATCGCTATGAGTTTTTCCAAGACTGGTACAGCCTCTAAAAAAAGAGCCTCACGTTGGTCTTTTAACTTGTCATATTTAATATTATCAGCCCTAGAGGTACCCAATGCATTCATTTGATCTACAATTGCAGATTCACCATCGAGAATCAATGCCGCCAAATTTAAATAAGTAGCTTCATAATTAGGGTCCAATTCAATGGTGCGTTCGTAGTATGAACGCGCTTCATCACGATTGCCTTGATCAGCATTGATAACACCTAAATTAAAATACAACAATGCGTTGTTTGGGTCTTGAGCAATCGCTTCTTTCATTAATTCAGCAAAACGTGTTCTATCGCCTAGTTTTATGTACAAATCTGCCTCTGTAAGTATCAAACCAACATCTGTTGGGTTGACTTCTCTAGCCTCTTTAATAGCATCAAAAGCCATATCGTTTTTGCCTTGTTGTACATAAATAAGAGCAATATTTTTAATAATCTCAGGCAGTCTGGATTCTGTGTCTTGAGTTCTAAAGTTTGAATATTTTTTAATTTTCTTAAAAAGCTCAAAGTTTTCTTTGGTTAATTCTGTTTCCTCTCCACTGTCATTATCCGTAGCGAAGTACTGTGTGACAACACCCGTGTAACCCAAAGATTTTAACTCGATATACAAGTCTAAAGCTCGATCAAAATCACTTCCATTTACAGCACTTGAAGCAGCAAAATACAGATAGTCAACATTTGTATCTTTGTCTATGTTATATGCCAACTCCAAAAGATTGGAAGCTTTTTCAAAGTTTCCACTTTTATTGTCTTCAACCGCCTGATTAACTATGTCAACACTTAGATTATTTAACAATCCATCGATCTGAGTAGAATATTTAGACAATCCCTCAACAGATTCAATTTCTTGGGTTTTCTCATAAGCAGCCACAGCTTCTGGAAAGGCTTTGAGAGCTGATTGTGTTTTTCCAAGAAGAAAGTGATACTGTGTTTGATATTTAGGTTCAGCACCAGAAACTAAAGACTCTATAGCGTCTAGTTGCTGTTTAGCTTCCGTATAAGCTGTCGAAGAAACCAATTTGTCTACAGAACGAAGCTCTTTCTTTTGAGCAATTGCAGTGAGAACAAAAAGGCATAAAATCAATGTAATTACTTTTTTCATGATGATTTGTTTTAGGACGACAAATTTAATCATCTGATTCATTTAAATTAACTTCAATCTCACTTATATCTTCCAGCTCGTCATCTTCTTGCATCACTTTAGCTACTGCAGCAATGGTATCACCTTCTCGCAGGTTGATAAGTCTTACCCCTTGTGTAGCTCTACCCATAACCCTTAGAGATTCAACTTCCAATCGGATGGCAATACCTGATCGGTTAATGATCATAAGATCATCCGCGTCAGATACATTTTTGATTGAAACCAAGTTGCCGGTTTTCTCAGTAACGGATATGGTTTTCACTCCCTTTCCTCCTCTGTTTGTTATACGGTAATCATCTAATTGAGAACGTTTACCATAACCGTTTTCAGAAACCACTAAGATATCTGAATCCATATCATTAACAGCCACCATTCCGATAACTTCGTCTTTGTCGTTTGCAAGAGTTATGCCACGGACTCCAGAAGCATTCCTACCCATGGGTCGTGTTTTACTTTCTTCAAAACGAATGGCTTTTCCAGACTTGACTGCCAACATCACTTGAGATT
>JASFWO010000082.1:0-4633 GCA_050049275.1 Flavobacteriaceae bacterium
AAAATAGAAACTTGCAGTCTTTTGTCTTTAAAATATTCAGGTTCAAATACCTCTTCAATAATGACTACTTTCCCATCGACAGGCGATACAATGTGTTCAGGTTCTTTCAGGGGAGGTCTGTTGGGGTTACGGAAGAATTGCAGTACGAGTATAAGTGCTGCTATGGCCAAAATTTGTACAGATAATTTTAGCCAATAGGCGGTCAAAACATATTCAGCCACCAATGCGATGATAGCACATAAAATAAATGTGGTAATGATAATACGGAAACCTTCTTTGTGAAACATATTATGTTAGATAATAAAAAACAATATATATAAATGGGAATGCAAAAATAAGACTATCCATCCGATCGTATAAACCTCCATGACCCGGCATAAGCTTACCGCTATCTTTGATGTTAGCCATACGTTTGATGTGACTTTGCGACAGATCACCTAAGATCGAAAGAAGAGCTGTCATAAAGCCTAAAAGCACCCATGTGTGGGTTGGCAGTGCACTGCTAAATTGAGCGATCCCATAACTTACAATGGGTGTGAAACACAAAGCAGCGACGGCTCCTTCTAGACTTTTGTTTGGAGATACTTTGGTGTAAAGGGGTCGTTTTCCAAGCCATGACCCAAAGATAAAAGCAATGGAATCCGCAGTCCATACGAGCAGTAAAATCCCCGTTAACAATTCTTTATGCACAACCCCACCATTTGATCCAAAATAATAGAGCAGTACCATTGGAATCCCTATATGGAAACAAGCTGTTCCTATAGAATTAAAACTGTTAAATGAGGTCTTTTTTTGAAATAACATTTTATAAGCAATCCATATTTGAGCAAAACATGCACTGTAGGCCCAAGCCACATGCGGAATCGATGTGTAAAACAGCCCATACGCCAATCCGCAAACCAAAACCACTTTCCATTTACCAGAAGTCTGATGAAGTTTTAAAAACTCGTAGCAAACCAATAGAAATGAAGTTAACAGAAAGATTAAATAAAAAGTAGAACTACTCCATATAGAACCCAACCATAGCCCGGCGTAAAGGGTTCCAAAAGCGATTCTTAGTAAAAAGTTATTCATTAGAAATCTTCTAACAATATCAAAAACACGTCTTTGATGGGCAACCCGTAAGTGAGGAAATTCTCTTGATTCTCTTCCTGACTCTTTTTAAAATGTTTAATGGAGGTGATATTGATGGGTATGTTGTTTTTGTATTTGTATTTGATCCCTTTGAGTCCTTCACTCAAAGTGTCGGTGAGCTGTTTTGTGCCTGCAAATATTACAAAACACTCAGGGAGGTCTGCCAGTTTGTGGTTGGCAATTTGTTTATCACACATTATAACACTGCCATCGTGGGCAACTAAAAACTCACATGAAGTCAGTAAAAACCGTGCATTTAAATTGGTTTTTGTCGGCGTTATATCATCGCGCTGAAAACGCTCGAGGAGGGTTGTGTCAAAGCACAACATCTCGGAGGAGGACCATTTTTTCTCTGTTATTACATCGTCAAAAGCTCTGATAGCCTCCTCTGTATTTTCGCAGTAAATAAATTTTCCTCCTTGTTGGGTAAATTTTAGTGTAAAAGCCTCTTCAATAGGAACCTCCCTAGCAGGCATGTATTTGCTGCGTTCGGATTGTTCCGTTTCTTCTTGTTTGGGTGAACTACCGAAAAGTGATGACAGAAACCGCTTCAAAACGACTATATTTTTTGAATCCTTAAAGATAAAAAACTATGCGGTTATCAGACGGGATTCACGCAGATTTATCAACAGCTTGTTCCTTTTCGTTTTTTGAAGGCGATTCTACCTCTTCTTTTTCGAAGGGTCTTTTACCGAAAATGGCTTCTAGATCGTCTTTAAAGATGACCTCTTTTTCCAAAAGCACATCTGCCAGTTGACTCAACTTCTTTTTGTTTTTACGTAACAAAGACAAGGCACGTTTGTACTGACTTTCCACAATTTTAGATATCTCTAAATCAATTTGTTTGGCCGTGTCTTCGCTGTAAGGTTTGGTGAAGCCATATTCACTTTGACCATCGGCATCATAATAAGTGATATTACCTATTTTGTCATTCAATCCGTAGATAGTAACCATTGCACGAGCTTGTCGTGTCACTTTGACCAAGTCACTTAATGCCCCTGTTGAAATTTTATTAAAGACGATTTGTTCAGCGGCACGCCCACCGAGAGTTGCACACATTTCATCCAACATTTGTTCGGTGCGAACAATCTGTCGTTCTTCAGGCAAGTACCAAGCGGCTCCTAGAGATTGACCACGGGGTACAATGGTGACTTTAACGAGCGGAGCTGCATGTTCTAACATCCAACTCACCGTAGCATGACCTGCCTCATGGTAAGCAATGGTTTTCTTTTCACCCGGCGTGATGATCTTACTTTTCTTTTCAAGCCCTCCAACGATACGGTCGACTGCGTCTAAAAAATCTTGACGCCCTACTTTTTTATGATTTTTTCGAGCCGCAATCAGCGCAGCCTCGTTGCATACATTGGCAATGTCTGCACCAGAAAATCCTGGAGTTTGTTTGGCTAAGAAATCCACATCTAATTTGTTGTCTACTTTGAGAGGTTTGAGATGAACTTCAAAGATTTCTTTTCGTTCTCTTAAATCGGGTAAATCCACATAGATTTGACGATCAAAGCGCCCAGCCCGCATCAACGCTTTATCCAAAACATCCGCACGGTTTGTAGCGGCCAACACAATTACATTAGTATCGGTGCCAAAACCATCCATTTCTGTAAGGAGTTGGTTAAGTGTGTTTTCACGTTCGTCATTAGACCCAGTAATGTTGTTTTTTCCCCGCGCACGTCCAATGGCATCTATTTCATCTATAAAAATGATGGCAGGGGACTTGTCTTTGGCTTGTTTGAAAAGATCTCGGACTCGAGAGGCGCCTACCCCAACGAACATCTCCACAAAGTCAGAACCTGACAATGAAAAGAAGGGGACTTTAGCTTCTCCTGCTACTGCTTTGGCAAGGAGTGTTTTACCAGTTCCTGGAGGTCCGACCAACAAAGCTCCTTTGGGAATTTTACCACCAAGAACCGTGTATTTTGATGGGTTTTTAAGAAAATCAACAATTTCCTGTACTTCCTCTTTGGCTCCTTCTAATCCAGCAACGTCTTTGAAAGTAATTTTAATATCCGAATTTTCATCAAACAGTCGAGCTTTGGATTTTCCAATATTGAATATTTGCCCACCAGCACCTCCAGAGCCACCACCCGACATGCGACGCATCAAAAAGATCCATACAGCGATGATCAGGATCAATGGTAAAAACCCGATAAGCACATCTAACCAACGGTTTTCAATAGTTTTGAATTCGTAAAAGAAATTGATGCCTTTTTGTTCTGCAGACTCTAGTTTGCGTTGAAAAAGTTCTAGGTTTCCAACTTCAAATTGGTAATGAGGTCCTTTTTCGTTTGATCTTCCAAAAAAGTCTGAAGATCGTGCGTTTTTGTGTTTGGGCGTTTGAAGCGCATCAGGGTTTAGGGTTACTTGGGCTATGTTTTTGTTGATGACCAGAACACGCGCTACGTCTCCATCGTTCAGATATTTTTCAAAAGTAGAGATGTTGATTTGCTGTCGATCAGAGAGACTGCCGCTGTTGTTAAAGTACGACATGCCAATAAAAAATGCCGCAATTAATGCATAGAGCCAATAAGAACTTATGCTGGGTTTTTTATTGGGAGTTTTATTGGGAGTTTTTTCTTTTTTAGCCATTTTTTTCTATTAAATGTAATCTCAATTAGACATTAGAAGCAATCTCAGTCACTTTTGCATCTCCCCAAAGAGATTCAATGTCATAGTGATCGCGAATGTGACGCTGGAAAATATGAACCACGACATCGACATAGTCGAGCAAAACCCATTCGCTGTTTTCAAGACCCTCTGCCTGCAAGGGTTTTTCCTTTAAAGCTTTACTGACCTTCTTTTGAACCATTCCTGCTAGAGCACTTACCTGAGTGTTGGAGGAACCAGAACAAATGATAAAATACTGGCAAACGGTGTTTTCGATATCACGCAAGTCCATAACACAAATATCTTCCCCTTTTACATCTTCCAAAGCATCTATGATTTGGGTGATAAGGTTGTCTGGACTGCTGTTTTTTACCATATTTTAGCCGTTTGAGCAAATCTATTACAAATTCATGTAATACATTGAGATATACTTAATTTTGTTTTATGCATGTAATCAAACTTAGTGCCACTGCTTCCACAAATGATGATTTGCGCAATTATGTCAAAAACATGCGACCTAAACAAGAAACTGCCATGTGGACTACCAATCAATTTAATGGCAAAGGGCAGGGGGGTAATACATGGCATAGCACTCCCAATCAAAACCTGACCTTCTCTCTTTACATTCCTGATTTAAGACTTCCCATTGATCAATCTTTTGAGTTAAATAAATGGGTTTCTGTTTCGATAGCCAAATGGCTTGAAAGCCTCAATGTTCCTCAAGTACAAATAAAATGGCCAAACGACATTTTGTCATGTCAAAAAAAAATTGCAGGTATTTTAGTTGAGTCTAGTTTAAAAAACAACTACATGCAGCCCCTAGCCATAGGTGTAGGTATCAATGTAAACCAAGACCATTTTGCCAACCTACCCAATGCAACCT
>JASFWO010000083.1:0-4579 GCA_050049275.1 Flavobacteriaceae bacterium
GGATCCATATGTATGGGTGTCCGTGTATTCAATCAATGGCGCACTGGCTTACAAAAAACGCCATTCTGTTGGTCAGGAATCACGCAAATTTTATGTAGACCTCAGCAACGTGTCACCAGGAACTTATATGATTAGCATTGAAGGTGAAACGACAAAACGAACCGTTAAAATTATAAAAGAATGAAAAAGTTAATTCTCTTAGGCGTAATCGTTTTGGCGGGCTGTGGCAAGGATTCTTCTGAGGAGTCCTCGCTTGACCCTGCTTCGGCCTTGTTGTCATCACCTGCCAATAATTTGCTATGTGAAACAGGCACAAGTGTTTCTGAAACCCATAGCGATGTTGCCTTTACATGGGAAGTTTCGGCAAATACAGAAAGCTATGACTTGACGATTCAGAATCTTCAAACAAACGGCATTCAAAACGTTCGTGGTTTGACAGAACCAAATGCAATGGTTAAGCTGAAGAAAGGAACGGCTTATTCATGGGTCATAGAGTCTAAAAACACACAGACCACCAAAACAGCCACAAGTGACACATGGAAGTTTTATTTGGCAGGGCCGGGTACGTCAAACCATGTGCCTTTTCCTGCTTCCCTGCTAAGTCCAGAGCCAAATGCTAGCGTTGCTAGAAACAGCAATGGTGAAGTTGATTTTTTCTGGGAAGGCGCTGATCCAGATACAAATGATCCGCTGACATACACTTTATATATTGATAAGATTGATGGCAAGCAAACACCTAGCAGTGCATGGTCCGATTTAAATGATCAATCTATAAGCGTGGCACTTGATGGATCTACAAAATACTATTGGAGGGTGTTGACTACTGATGGATCCAACAGCAGTTTTTCGCAGATATATTCGTTTACAACTCAATAAATCATTGCAGGAAAAACCTAACACCTCTAAAAAAAACAAGTTTATTCAGGGCTTTTGATATTAACTTTTCTATTGGTTTGGGCAGAGCTTGCCGTGGGGATTTTTGGAACCCCAGTTGCAGGAAATTAAAACAAACTCAAATATTATTGATTTCATAATTAAATAGACTATAACCCTTAATTTATTTTTACATCATCATTTATTTAATAATATTTTATTAACTTAGTAAAATAAATGAGCGAAAACACTTATTTCGCATTTTGACCCGTGTGGACTGGGTCTAACAATAGAGTCGCGGGTGGAGAGAACGCACCTGGAACAATCGTTACATAAGTTTAATGCTTTAAATTATATAATGATGAGCAATGAAATTATGTTAGCACTTGCACTCAACCAAGGTCATGCACATGCCTTGGTTGGCGAAGAAAAAAAATAATTTTCTTCCACAATTGTAAACGGCTCCCAAGGAGCCGTTTCTTTTCTATTTAGCTGATTTTTATACCTTTACCTAATGAGAGACTTGAAATACCTCTTGGCCTACACCGTGCCATTATCAGCTTATATATCCTTTGAATCCTTTGGTTTAGGAACCTATACGGCCGTATTTTATGCCTTTGTGATATTGCCTATCCTTGATTTGATTACGGGCAAAACCAACACCAATTTGAATCCAGAAAAAATTCAACAAAAATCAACCAACAAAATCTTTGATTGGATGCTTTATCTGAACTTGCCCATAGTGTTTTGTCTTCTCTATTTAGTTTTTTTTAAAATATTAACCTCTGATTACACCAATACAGAGTACATCGGTTTGGCCCTTTCAACGGGAATTTTATTAGCGACCAACGGGATCAATGTTGCGCATGAGCTGGGCCACCGAAAAAGCTTGATTGAACGCTTGATGAGCAAAATACTATATATGCCGTGCTTGTACATGCATTTTTATATAGAACACAACTTTGGACATCATTTTAAGGTAGCTACAATTGAAGATGGCGCCACGGCTAGATACAATCAATCTGTTTATTCTTTTTGGATAAGATCGGTAAGTAAACAGTATGTGGATGCGTGGAAGAAGCAATTCGAACTTCTCAGAAACCAAAACCACAGCTTCTTTTCTTGGAAGAACGACATGCTATTTTATCACCTTATACAACCACTCTACTTGGCAGGGGTGTTTCTTTTGTTTTCTCCAAATGTGATGCTATTTGCCCTATTGGTTGGCGTCATATCATTTTTGTTTTTGGAATGTATCAACTATATCGAGCATTATGGATTGAGGAGGTTTAAAACACCTTCTGGAAGGTATGAGCGAGTTCAACCACATCACTCTTGGAATTCTAACCACAATATTGGTAGAATAGTGCTCTATGAACTCACACGCCATAGTGACCATCACTTCAAGGCCTCCAAAAAATATCAAATACTCGACAGTCACGATAAAAGCCCGCATCTTCCATTGGGTTATCCGGCCTCCATTCTATTGAGCTTATTGTCTCCTCTATGGTTTTGGTATATGAATCCTTTAGTGCCTCAAAATATGAAGCCTGAACTTAAAAAATAGGCTCATTATTTTTTAAGAGGTCTAGTGATTAAATAAATCGCTGTAGTCTTTAGAATTGGGTTACTTTTGCCACTTGTTTTAAAAGAAGGGGTTTGAAAGCATTTCATTTTATTGATAAATCGGTACGAGGCAATTTTAGAAACGATCTTTTATCTGGGATTACTGTAGCTTTGGCTTTGGTTCCTGAGGCGGTTGCCTTTGCATTTGTTGCAGGCATTTCACCAATTGTAGGGCTTTACGGTGCTTTTATGATGGGCCTGATTACGTCTATTTTTGGAGGTCGACCTGGAATGATTTCGGGTGCAACGGGCGCCATGGCAGTTGTCATGGTTCATCTTGTTCGCGAGGGCAATGAACTTGGGGGAAGCGACACGTCAGGACTTCAATATCTTTTTGCTACTTTATTGTTGACAGGATTGATCCAAATGAGTGCGGGCTTTTTACGTCTAGGTAAATTTGTCAGAATGATTCCTCGACCTGTGATGATGGGTTTTGTTAACGGGCTTGCGATTGTCATTTTCCTGTCCCAATTGGGAATGTTTAAAAAACAAGGTTCTTGGCTTGTAGGAAGTGAGCTGTATATCATGATAGGGTTGGTGGTATTGACAATGGCCATCATGTCTGTTTTGCCCTTGATAACAAAAAAAATTCCAGCAGCACTTAGCGCCATTTTAGCAGTTTCTTTATTGGTCATTTTCGGCAATATGGAGACAGAGACGGTCCGGTCCTTTATTCAGGCCAATGGAGGAGATGGCATCCAAGCTGGGTTGCCAACATTCCAAGTACCACTTATCGCTTTTTCTTTAGAAACGCTTGTTTTTATAGCGCCCTATGCCATCATCTTGGCCGCCATTGGGCTCATAGAATCTTTAATGACGCTGAATCTGATAGATGAGTTAACAGATTCACACGGTAGTGGCAACCGCGAATGTGTTGCCCAAGGGGCTGCCAATATCACCAATGGGTTTTTCGGTGGTATGGGAGGTTGTGCCATGATAGGGCAGAGCATTATCAACATTAAATCTGGAGGAAGAGGCCGCTTGTCAGGGATTACTGCAGCCCTTACGTTGTTATTGTTTATATTGTTTGGATCGACCTACATAGAACAGATTCCCATAGCCGCTTTGGTAGGGGTTATGTTTATGGTGGTCTTTGGTACATTTGCTTGGAGCACGTTTAAAATTTGGAATAAAGTTCCTTTTTCAGACTTGTTTGTCATCGTGCTTGTAACTTCACTGACGGTCATTTTTGATTTAGCAATCGCCGTATTTGCTGGCGTTGTGATTTCATCTTTGGTTTTCTCTTGGGAAAATGCCAAACGCATTAGAGCAAGAAAAAAGATAGACGAATATGGAGTCAAGCACTACCAGATTTATGGTCCTTTGTTTTTCGGGTGTATTGAACTATTTAACAGCAAATTTGACGTTAAAAACGATCCTGAAGAGGTTATAATCGACTTTAAAGAGTCAAGAATCATGGATCAATCTGCCATTGAATGCATCAATAAGTTAGCAGAAAGATATCTAAAAAATGGTAAGAATATCCATCTTCGACACTTGTCATCGGACTGTACAAAACTGATTAAAAAAGCTGAAAAAATTTGTGAAGTCAATGTATTAGAAGACCCCAACTATTTTGTCGCGATTGACAATTTTCGACAAGCCCAAAAGACAATAACGACAAGCCAAAAGAATTAAAATACAAAAGAAGATGTTCCATTTTATTTTTAATTAAATTTGGGAAGATTTTTGCAATTTGCACAATAGAACCAAACTTTTTACTTAAAAATGAAAAACAACAAAACTTTCTTTGGAATTGCCATTCTGGCTGTTCTAATCGCAACGACACTATATATGAAATCGAATCAAGAAAACCCCGATTCCCTGCCATCCTCCACTGAATGGGAAGTAGATTTTTTTGATGACTTTAACACATTTAACACTGACAACTGGCAAGACCAACGAATTTGGGTCAACGATGAGAAACAGTGTTACGTTCCAGATGGTCAATATGGAACTCGAGAAGTGAGTGACGGCACTTTGAAAGTCAAAGTTGTCAATCTTGGAGAAAAGATAAGCTGTGACAATATGGACAAACATGGCAATCAGCATCCAGACACCGAGTATGTTGCTGGGAGAA
>JASFWO010000084.1:0-4549 GCA_050049275.1 Flavobacteriaceae bacterium
TTTAAACCCAATTTTTAAAGAATTTGAAGAACTCAAGATCTTCAATCCAGATTTCGAAGGGCGCCACAAAGGGCTGAAAGGCTTACACCTCCTTTACAAAGAACTCAAAGCTCTCAAACCCCGCCGTATCGCAGATGTACACAATGTGCTCCGAACAAAGGTGCTGAGGCTGTTTTTTTCCAGTCAACTATGGATACGGGTTAAAAAACTGGACAAAGGGCGCAAAGAAAAAAAGAAGCTCACCCAGCCTAAAAGAAAAACAATCCAACCTCTGACCCCACAAATTTATCGATATGCGGAGGTGTTTATCAAGCTTAATTATTCACTATACTTAGATCAACACAAGTTTCCCCTCAAACCTGCTCTTCCACCAACCATGTCTTTAGAAGATTACAACCCCAATCATAAATGGATTGGTGTAGCTCCATTTGCAGCTCACAAGGGCAAAGTGTACCCTTTAGACTTGATGCAGAAAACCATTGGCTATTTGCAAAAACAGCATCAGGTTTTTTTGTTTGGCCATGGGCCTGAAGAAGAACACCAAATGGAGGTATGGACTCGTGCTTACCCAAACGTACACCGAATGAAAATGTCTTTTTCTGACGAACTTGACTTAATTGCCAACTTAGATTTAATGGTATCTATGGATTCTGCCAATGGACACTTGGCAGCCAATTATGGGGTTCCCGTATTGACCCTTTGGGGAATGACGCACCCTTTTTTGGGTTTTGCACCATTTAGTCAAGACCATCATCTGACGGTTGATAGAGCACAGTTTCCAAAAATACCTACTTCAACCTATGGCAACAAAACTCCCAAAGGTTATGAGAAGGCGATGCGTACCATTTCACCAGAATCTGTGATAGAAAAAGCGCTGGAAATCATAAACCTCTAGACGTCGTCAAAGTCGATTTCTAGAGAGTCGCTGGTACAACTTGCTTGACAACTCAACACCAAACCCTCATCCAATTCTGAGTCTGTTAAGATTTGGTTGTTGCCCAACTCTATAGTTCCAGATTTGACACGACCGATACAACTGCCACAGACCCCACCCTGACAAGAGTAAGGCGCTTCCAAACCAGCGTTTAAAGCAGCATCTAAAACAGATTTTTGAGCATCTGCAGTAAAACGATGAACTTCGTCATCTAAAACAACGGTGTAGCTCACAGCCCCTTTTAGTTCGGAAGAAATTTCTGTGACGGATCCGCCAAAATGTTCCACGTGGATTTTTTCGCTTCCAACCCCGGAATTTTTTAGCACCTGAGTACAGGTTTCAATCATTCCTCCAGGACCACAGATATAAAAATCATCAAAACGTGTTTGGCTATACAAAGTGTTTAGCACATAGAGAATATTTGCGTTATCAATGCGCCCAAACAAAGCTCCCTCAGCACGTGCTCTGCTAAAAATTTGGATTAAAGAAAAACGATCTGTGTAGTTTTGAGTTAAGGCATGTATTTCATCTGCGAACATGCTGTTTTCAGGGTCTCGGTTTCCATATACCAATACAACCTCGTGATCAATGCTCTCGTTGAGGGCTGTTTTGGCAATCGACAACATCGGTGTGATTCCGCTACCAGCAGCAAAGAGCATGATTTTTTTTGGACTCGGTGAGGGAGTAAAGACAAATCGCCCTTCAGGAGCACCTACTTTGAGGGTATCGCCTTTGTGGATTTGAGTATTGGCATAATTCGAAAAAACACCATTAGTCAAGGCCTTGATTCCAACCCGAAGACTCCCTTCGTGTGGGGCGCTGCATATTGAATAAGAACGACGCACTTCTACCCCATCGATATGGGCTGACAGAGTCAAATATTGACCCGCACGAAAACGAAAATCTTCGTCGAGCGATGAGGGAATATCAAAAGTAAGAGCCACTGCTTCTTCTGTAAGGCGATCTACGCCTGAGACCTGTAGCGGATGCAATCCAGCCATAACAATTTTTTACAAACATATAAAAAAATGGTACCTTTGAAAGACAATCTATATGATATTCCAACGCATTATTTACCTTCAGTGGCGCGCCTTTAGGCGCTCTGCTTCATTTGGCACGGGTGTTTTATTCAAAATACTCATGGTTTTTGGGGTGTTGTATTTCATGGCGGTGTTTGCTCTACTAGGGATCGGTGCTTTTTATTTGGTTGAGGATGAGTTAGGGGTCGATCCGCTTCCTTTTATCAATGACTACTTAATTTATGCTACTTCCTTTTGGGTTGTGATGCGCTATTTTTTACAAAAAATGCCTGTAATAAACATTCAGCCGTTGCTCCTACTTCCCATTAAGAACAAACAGGTTGTTCATTATATGTTGATACGTACATTGTGGTCCTTTTTCAACGTGGGGAATGCTTTCTTTTTTATTCCTTTTTCTATAGTATTAATCAACGAAGGCTATGCCCCTCTTCAAGTGCTAAGTTGGCATTTGGCTTTAATCGCCATTGTATATTGTCTCAACTTCATAAACATAATGGTTAATGACCGAGACGGCTGGTTTTATGGATTTGCAGGGATTCTGGTAGGTTTTGCACTTCTTCAGCGTTTTGAAATTTTTGATATAACCCAATGGACAGGCCCTGTTTTCTATGCGTTTTTTGAACAGCCCGTATTGGCCCTGTTGCCTTGGGCGGCGTTGGTTTATTTGTATCGTTATACATTCAGATATTTTAGCAGTCAAATGTATTTGGACGCGGCCTTAGAAACCCCAAAATCCGAAGCACAACAACTACAACTAGATTGGCTCAACAGATTGGGGCGAACCGCAATCTTCATTAAAAACGACATAAAGCTTATCCTACGTAACAAACGGTCAAAAACCACTGTAATCATGTCTTTCGTGTTTTTGTTTTATGGGCTTTTGTTTTTTACGGGTTCTATTTATGAAAACCCCTCATGGAAGATTTTTGCCGGGATTTTTGTAAGCGGAGGCTTTTTGTTCACTTTTGGGCAGTATGTTCCAAGCTGGGACAGCGCATACTATCCGCTAATGATGAGTCAAAACATTTCTTACAGAGAATACCTTGAGTCCAAGTGGACCATGGTTGTGTTTGCCACCTTTGTCAGTACAATATTGTCTAGTTTTTACCTCTTATTTGGATGGGAAGCATATGCAGCTGTTTTGGCAGGAGCGGTGTATAATATGGGTGTCAATGCTCATTTGGTCTTGCTTTCTGGCGCTTTTATCAAAACCCCTATAGACCTGAGTTCCAACAAAAAACCTTTTGGAGACAAACAATCCTTTAACACCAAAACCCTACTGTTATCTCTTCCTAAATTACTATTACCCATGTTGGTGTTTGCAATCGGTCACTGGACTATAGGAGACTGGGCGGGTTATGTATTGGTGGCTTTTGTAGGAGTATTAGGGTATTTTTTAAAGAACAAAGTTTTTAATATGATTGAGCGATTGTATAAATCGGAAAAGTACAACACGCTCAGTGCATACAAACAAAAAATATGATACAGATTCAACAATTGGTTAAGCGTTATGGCGATCAAACTGTTTTGGAACTCCCTGATTTGGATATTCCTAAAGGTCAAATTTTTGGTCTTGTTGGGAACAACGGAGCTGGAAAAACCACACTTTTTAGCTTATTGCTAGATTTGATACAAGCCACAGAAGGAACGGTAGCCATTAACAACATTCCAGTGCACCAGTCAGAGGCTTGGAAGCCTGTAACAGCCGCTTTTTTAGACGAATCCTTCCTAATTGGGTATCTAACTCCTGAAGAGTATTTTTATTTTATTGGAGATTTACGAGGCGTATCTAAAAGCGAGGTAGATTCATTGATGGAAGGCTTTTCCGATTTCTTTGGGGGAGAGATTTTAAATCAAAAAAAATACATTCGCGATTTGT
Source organism: Flavobacteriaceae bacterium (assembly GCA_050049275.1). Taxonomy (GTDB): domain Bacteria; phylum Bacteroidota; class Bacteroidia; order Flavobacteriales; family Flavobacteriaceae; genus UBA724. The sequence goes on from JASFWO010000084.1 coordinate 3,854, forward strand.
CTAAGGGCAATCAAAAAAAGGTAGGGATTGTAGCGACCTTTATAGGCAATCCTGAAATTCTTGTACTAGACGAGCCTTTTGCCAACCTAGACCCAACCACTCAAATACGACTGAAAGAGCTCCTCAAAGAAAAATCTCAAGAGCAAGGGCGTACTGTTCTCATTTCGAGCCATGACTTACAGCATGTTACCGAAGTTTGTGAGCGAATTGCAGTGTTGGAAAAAGGTCATTTGGTTCAGGACATTGTGAAAACACCACAAACCTTGAAAGAATTAGAAGCATTTTTTGCTAAGCAAATCTAAAAGTTCATTATCTATGCATACGAAACAAACTGTTTTTCAGTTTATGCTTAATAGTATGCGCACAATTGTAATTGTCGGGATTGTTTTTATGATGCTCACGGGTTGTTCTACCCGTAAAGATCGTTTTATAAACAGAGCCTATCATCAAACCACGACAAAGTACAATGTGTTGTTTAACGGAAACGAAGCATTAGATCAGGCAGTCAAAGCCCAAGCCGAAGCTCATCAGCCCAATTTTTGGGAGCGTCTACCTATCGAGCCTTTTCCATTACCAGATATATATGACACAGACGCACCCCCCAACCCAAACTATACTTTAGCAGAGACCAAGGCAGTGGCGGCTGTACAAAAGCACAGCATGCTTATTGACGGAACTCAGCGAAACAAACAAATC
>JASFWO010000085.1:0-4494 GCA_050049275.1 Flavobacteriaceae bacterium
CTACTCAAAACAGATCGAAAGCAACTTCGTGCCGACTTTGAGGGTGTGGCAGTTCGTGATGATGGCCAAGGAAAAGGTACCATTGTGGTCTCTGTACAAGGAGCCAACGCCTATGCCCTAATCGATAGAAAAACCAAAGTCTTAAAGGCACTCGTACGCATTACAGATGGCACAGTCGATGGAGTTCAAGAAACGGACGGGCTAGATGTGAGTCGCCTTTCGTCTGAGCAATTTCCATCAGGGTTTCTGATAGTACAAGACGGAGATAATGCCCCTGACACCCAAAACTTTAAGTTCATAGATTGGAAAAACGTCGATACAAAACTACCATAAACTATAAACTTATTTTCATGTTATTGTGGGGGATTACACTCTCCGCTCAGCAGATTGTAGAGGAATACCAACTTAGCCAAGCCCTTGACGAAACCTCTGGGTTGGTTCTATTCGATAACCGAATCTGGACACACAACGATTCTGGAGGAGAAGCAGCTCTCTACTCACTTTCATCGGAGGGAATTACGGAAGAAAAAATCATTCTTCCTAAACTTAAAAACTATGACTGGGAAGACCTTGCTACAGACGGAATTCACATCTACGTGGCCGATGTAGGGAATAATTTTGGAACCCGCAGAAACTTGCGCTTTCTAAAAGTGCTCTTAGAAGACAATCAACTACAAAGCATAGAAAAAATTGAAGTGAACTACCCGTCCCAAACAGATTTTAGTTTAAACAGAAAAACCCCCTACGACGCTGAAGGTCTGGTTTGGATCAAAGGGCAATTGTTGTTGTTTTCAAAAAATAGGGAAACACTGACTACAGAACTCTACCTGTGTCCAACTACAGCTGGGGAATATACACTCAAAAAAATTGGACAATTGCCTGTCGGAGCTCTAGTAACAGGTGCAGACTATCATCATAACCACAAACTACTGACACTGACTGCTTACAATAGTAAAGGAGATCAATTTCTTTTTTTGATTCCAGATTTTGACTTAGTTCCAAATACCAATCTAGACATACAACTCCGTCGACTTCCACTAAAAAAGGCCCAAGTAGAAGGTGTGGCGATTATTGATCAAAAATCTTTTTGGATTAGTACAGAGCGTACCAAAACACACCCAGCAAAACTGATGAAAATCGAGATAGAGTAACGCTCACTTTGATCCTGAATTCGTATTTTAGAGACAAAAATAATATGAAAAAAATCATTGCTTTTGGTGCCAGTTCTTCCACTAATTCAATTAACAAACAGTTAGCCGCCTATGCTGCGGCGCAAATCCCTAATACCGAGGTACATTTATTGGACTTGAATGATTACGAAATGCCTATTTATTCGGAAGATCGCGAGAGGAAAGAAGGGATTCCGTCAAAAGCTTATTTATTTAAAGAAAAAATTGCAGATACCGATGGTATTATAATTTCCTTTGCAGAGCATAACAGCTCTTATACTGCGGCTTTTAAAAACATTTATGACTGGATTTCACGAATCGAGAAAATAGTATGGTACAATAAGCCCATGTGGCTCCTCGCAACTTCTAATGGGTCTGGAGGCGCACAGCATGTGTTGAAGGCCGCACATAGTCGCATGTCGATCGGAAATCCACATGAAATTCCCTCCTTCTCCTTGCCTGAATTTTCAAAAAACTTCGAGTCTGAAAAAGGGATCAAAAACAAAGAATTGCAACTAAAATTTAACGCTGCTTTGGAAGTTTTTTCAGAACAGTTATAGCAACATAAAAACCGCCATCACGATCATAATGGCGTTTTCGATAAAGGTAGCTTCTGTCATTGGAAGGTTTAATACCGATCCCAAACATGCACACTGAATTTGATTTTTTGACAACAAAGCCCTCACAACTCCAAAGGTGGTGATGCTCAAAACAAGTACGGTTGCCCACAGAGCGATTGTAAGTTCTATCTGCATCAAAAACATCAGTCCCAAAGCCAATTCTAAAAAGGGATAGAACCATCCATAGATGTGTAGGTGTTTTGCCAAAGGATCATACATTCGAAAAGATTCCTGAAAGCCTTTGAGGTCTAAAAATTTAAAAAAAGAAAACACAATAAAGAAGAGGCCCATAAAGTCAGGCAATGCATTCGAAAGTGTAAAAGCATCTTTGTGAATCAGCAAAGTAGCCCCTACTAGATAACCAAATATCAAAAATAAGGGATAAAGTTGTCGCGCCTTGGATGGGGTACCAGACGAATCACTTACCAAAGTGTATTTAGAAGGCAGTACCTCTATCACTTGTGCATCCTTGATGTGTTCGTTGCTTTTTAGAGTGGCTGTTCCTCTTTGGTGGGAAACTTCCACTTCAGTCACGCCAGGCAGTGTTTCTAAGGCAGTTTGGAGCTGTTGAGCACAACTGCCACATGTCATGCCTTGAATGGAAAATTGTTGAGTCATTTTTTGGGGTTTTTAATAAAATTAAGCATTCATCGGGACATCCACAAGCATCACTTGGGCGCCTTGAAGAACGTTGAGGTCAAAAACAGCTGTGTCCCAAATTCCCATAGCATCTCTACGCTTAAGAACTTGATCTCCAATAGCAATTTTACCTTCAATGACCATCACATAAACTCCATTTCCAGGGGATTTTATGGTGTAGCTGTGATTTGTTTGAGCGTCTGCGTCAAGCAAGTGTATCCAAGCGTTTTGATGAATCCATACACCTTGTCCGTCCTGATGGGGTGATAAAATCTGAAAAAAAATGTTTTTTTGGTGAAGAGACCGAACGGGAATTTGATCGTATCGCGGTTCAACATCGCGTTGATTGGGTAAAACCCAAAGCTGAAATAAGTTGATTTCTTTGTCTGGATTTTTATTGTATTCGGAATGATAGACCCCGGTTCCTGCACTCATGACTTGAATATCGCCTTCACGTATGACCGCACTGTTGCCCATGCTGTCTTTGTGTTCCAAATCTCCTTTGAGTGGGAGGGTTATAATCTCCATATTGTCATGAGGGTGTGTGCCGAAGCCCATACCTCCCTGAATGATGTCGTCGTTGAGCACTCGTAAGGCGCCAAACTGGATGCGCTCTGGGTCAAACCAACCGGCGAAACTAAAACTGTGGCGGGCATCAAGCCAACCATGATTGGCGTGACCACGACTTTCAGAGGTGTGTAGTACGGTTTTCATAAGTAACTTTAAGTCTCCTCAAATGTAAATGAAAAAAGTGTAAGGATATAAAAGTACGGGGTTCTGGCAGGCTTATTTTATCAAAAGCAATTCCCTAAAATAGGATCTTATGAATCTATAAGTTCAGAGACTATCTTTCCTGAAATCAAGGCTGGTGGTACACCAGGGCCAGGAACGGTTAGTTGACCCGTAAAGTAAAGGTTCTCTACTTTTTTACTCTTCATTTTGGGGCGTAGAAAAGCGGTTTGTTGCAACGTGTTGGCCATGCCATAGGCATTGCCTTTGTAGGAGTTATAGGCTTCTATAAAATCTTGCACACAAAAAGAGTCCACAAACAAAACATCTTCTTGAATGGATTGGCCAGTGAGTTTTTCCATGCGATCCACCACAATCTTATAATATTTTTCTCGCAGTGCTTGAGTGTCTTCTAAGCCTGGTGCGATGGGTATCAAAATAAAACAGGCTTCCTTCCCTTTTGGAGCCATGCTTGCATCTGTTTGAGAGGGTAGATTAACATAAAACAAGGGTTCTTTGGGCCACTCTGCTGTATCGTAAATGCTTTGGGCATGAGCATCAAAATCTACATCAAAAAACAGGTTATGATGAGACAACTTATCAAGTTTTTTGTCTATACCCATATAGAACAAAAGCGATGAAGGTGCAAAGATTTTTTTCTTCCAATAGCCCTCGCTATATACCCGTAACGGAGCAGGAAGTAGGGTTTCGGTGTGGTGATAGTCGGCACCGCTAATGACCAAATCGGCTTCGTAGGTCTTTTTTCCTACACGGATTCCAGTAGCTTTTTTCTTGAATGTCAAAATTTGATCTATAGGGTGATCTGTGTAAAAAGTGACACCTAGTTCCTTTGCCAAAGCAACCATGGCGTTTACAATTTGAATCATTCCACCATGAGGGTGCCAAGTGCCCAGACCGAAATCTGCAAAATTCATAAAGTTGTAAAAAGCGGGGGTTTGTTCGGGTTTGGCGCCAAGAAAGAGTACTGGGAATTGGAGTAATGAGCGTAGTTTAGGACTTTTGAAATGCCGCTCCACCTGTTTGCGAACATTGGTCATAAACAAGCCCACTTTTTTGATGGTTTGAGGAGTGATCAACTCCAAAGGGGATTTGCCTGGTTTGTAAACCAGTTCATTGATGGCTACATTGTAGTTATAACCAGCTTGTTTTAAAAAATGCTTGAGCTTAGCTCCTGTTCCAGGCTCTTCAGCCTCAAAACGCGCAGCAATATCATCAACATTGTCTGCGACTGGAAAGACATCGTTGGGGCCAAAAAAAACTTGATACCCTGGGTTTAGGCGGTCTAGTCTATAGTAGTCGGAAACTTTTTTTCCAAA
>JASFWO010000087.1:0-4483 GCA_050049275.1 Flavobacteriaceae bacterium
TAAAGATGCCCCTGCTCAGATACATGCTTGTGATATAGATGAGGCAGATTTTTATGTTAGTAGTTATGCGATTGGAGAGCGCACACGAGCTTTTTTAAAAGTGCAAGACGGTTGTGATTATAAATGTACTTACTGCACCATTCCCATGGCAAGGGGTGTTTCTCGAAGCGACCGTTTGGAAAATATAATCTCTCAAGCGCGTGATATTGCTTCACAAGACATTCGAGAGATTGTTTTAACAGGAGTTAATATTGGGGATTATGGAAAGGGTGAATTTGGAAATAAAAAACATGAGCATACTTTTCTAGAACTTGTTAGAGAACTTGATCAACTAGATGGGATTGATCGACTACGTATTTCATCTATAGAGCCCAATTTGCTGAATGAGGAAATTATCAGATTTGTGTCTTCTTCCAAAACTTTTGTACCGCACTTTCACGTGCCTCTACAAAGCGGAAACAATGAAATTCTGGCTAAGATGCGTCGTCGATACCAACGAGAACTTTACACAGATCGTGTACGATTGATAAAAAGTGTCATGCCTGATGCATGTATTGGAGTAGATGTTATTGTTGGTTTTCCTGGAGAAACCGAAGATCATTTCCTTGACACCTATCAATTTTTAAATGACTTGGACATATCATACTTGCATGTGTTTTCATATTCTGAACGACCCAACACCCCTGCTGTGCAAATGTCAGGTGTGGTTGATTCAAAAATCCGTCACAAACGCAGTAAACTGCTGCGTGGGTTGTCTGCTAAAAAACGCCATGCTTTTTATCAAAGTCAATTAGGTAAGACGAAGACCGTACTTTTTGAATCAGAAAACAAATCGGGTTATATCCAAGGTTTTACAGAGAACTATGTAAAAGTACGTATGCCATGGAACCCAGTATATCAAAATAAATTGATTGAGGTTACTCTAGAAAGCATTGATGATGAAGGGGTTGTGAGGGTGCAGCCTTTGGCCTTGGCTACCTAGATACGAACTCCCACAGGTAACATGCTGCGGTAACGCTTATTTTTTCGTATAAAACTAACAATATCGGGGCTTGTGGGCATCATACTTACGTTGCGGTCTTTGATAATCGAAAGGACTTCTTTAATAAACTCTTCCTTAAAACCCTTATCACCATGGTTGTCTGGCATTACCAATTTGGTCAAAAAGATTTTGCGTTCTTGTTGGGCATATTCAATTTTAGCTAAACCTGATTCGGTTTCGGTTTCAAATTGTCGCAAAAAGGAATTGTCGGTGACTTCCATGGAGATTAACCAATTTTTTTGCAAATTTAATGAAAATTTGATTAAGTGTATTAAATCCCAATGAACCTTCTAGACCCTATCCATGTTTATTGTATGCCAGGAATGGCAGCGAACCCAAAAATTTTTGATTTTATTCGCTTGCCAGAACCCTTTGTCCTTCACAAACTCAGCTGGCTCCCTCCTCACCCCAAGGAATCTTTAGAAGATTATGTGTCTCGTTTGAGTGAAGAAATCAAGCACCCAAACCCTGTGTTACTAGGAGTTTCATTTGGCGGGCTAATTGTCCAAGAACTGGCTCGCATATTACAATGTAGAAAAGTGATCATCATCTCAAGTGTAAAATCCTATCACGAATTCCCTTTGCATATACGCTTGGCTCGTAAAACAAAAGCATATCGTCTTTTTCCAACCCAATGGGTAGACAATGTAGAAAATTTTACAGGGTTTGTGTTTGGACCCTCTGTAAAAAAACAGATGAATCTTCATAAGAAATATTTATCTGTGCGCAGTGAATCTTATCTAAATTGGGCCTTAGAAGCATTTTTTCAATGGAATAGAGAGCACGCTGATCCAAATGTGTTGCATATACATGGAAATTTTGATGTTGTTCTTCCAGTTTTTAATATCAAAAATTATATCTCGGTTCCAAAAGGCACCCATGTGATGATATTGAATCGCGCTTCATGGTTTAATCAACACTTACCCAAACTTATTTTGGATAATTGATCCCTTCGTTTTACATTAGATACAAATTGCCCAATCATGTATAGAAAACCATTAATTATTTTTTTAACAGCTTTTTTGGTGATTGTCATCGTTGCAATAAGTACTCCAAAATCAAACATGCCAATTCCTGTAAAAGTGCCTGCTGTTCCAACCCAGCTTGATTTTGCCGGTGAAAACGTTCCTTTATTTGATACCGATGTATACGAGCGGATGGATCGTGAGTTGCTGGTCAATACCTTCTGGCACTCCAACAGTATTCTTATGATCAAAAGAGCTGAGAAGTACTTTCCAATCATAGAGCCCATATTGGCATCCTATAACGTGCCTGACGATTTTAAATATTTAGCTGTCATAGAAAGTGGATTGATGAACGCCACATCTCCCGTAGGAGCTAAAGGGTTTTGGCAATTGATGCGAGCTACAGCACGTGAATACGGATTAGAGGTTAACTCAAATGTTGATGAGCGGCTACACCTGGAGCTCTCTACCAAAGTTGCCTGCACTTATCTGAACCGTGCATATGAAAAATTTGGAAGTTGGACACTCGCAGCGGCAGCATATAATGCGGGTAGAAGCAGGGTGTCTCGATACCTGGATTATCAACAAGTAGATAATTATTATGATTTGTTTTTTGGAGAAGAAACGGGAAGATATGTGTTTAGAATATTGGCGGCAAAACTTCTTTTTGAAAACCCAGAAGTGTACGGTTTTGATCTTTCAAACCAACAAAAATATACACCAAATACAATTCGCCTTGTAGATGTGGATACAGCTATTGTGTCTCTTGCGAATTTTGCCTCCGATTTCGGTATGAATTACAAGGAGTTGAAATTGTTGAATCCTTGGCTTTTAGAACCCCACTTAAACAACAAATCAAGAAAACCGTATAGGATAGCCGTTAAAAACGACTAAAACTTTTTCATTTGCTGTTGCATCAACTTGATTTGATCGGTCATCAAACCTTGCTTATCAAGTTTTTTTGCTTCGTTAATCAGAGTAGTTGCTTCTCTCTTTCGTCTTTTTTGCATAACAATTCCCGCCAAGCTTAATTTTGCCATAGCTAAGTCATGTTTCATGCTCAAACCAAGAGAGATTGCTTTTCTGAAATATTTCTCTGCCTGAGTAAGGTTCGATTGTGAAGTAATAACTCCTTTCAAAAAATGATAATACCCAACTTGTTTACGTGTCAGGGCTGACTCTGGTTTTTTGATTCGATTCAGCCATTTTTCTGTTCCTGAAAAATCTTGTTTACGCAACCTCAAGAAGGCCAAAAGTATGATCTCATTTTTAAAATAAAGAAAAACAAAAATTCCAGACAAGAGGATTAATGAGATGCCGTTGCCTATCGCTTCCTCTGTAAATTGATAAACTGCATAAGCCAAAGCGGCTACAGCAAGTACAATTTTTATAAACTTTGGGTACATAAAATTTATTTTATGCCCCAAAAGTAACTAATCCTGCGGAAACCCCCTTGATTTAGGTTTATAATATTGTATATTTGCACCCGTTTACAAACAAGTTACATACAGACGTTATGAAAAGAACATTTCAACCCTCTAAACGAAAGCGCCGAAACAAACACGGTTTCAGAGAGCGCATGGCCTCTGTCAATGGCCGAAAGGTACTCGCTTCACGCCGCGCCAAAGGCCGAAAAAAATTGTCTGTATCTTCAGAACCTAGACACAAAAAATAAGTGAATAAAAGTTGGATAAACAAAGGTGTTTCTGTTTTCAGTAACACCTTTTTTTTATATATATTTCGCACTAAAATTTTATAAAGCCAGAAGAACACATGCCGAAGCGTACCGATCTCAAAAGTATCTTAATTATAGGCTCAGGACCCATCATTATTGGACAGGCCTGTGAGTTTGATTATTCAGGTTCTCAAGCCTTACGATCCCTAAAGGAAGATGGTGTTGAAACCATTTTGATCAACTCCAACCCAGCAACCATCATGACGGACCCTTCCATGGCAGATCATGTGTATTTGTTGCCTTTGACTACAAAGTCCATCATAAAAATTCTAAAAGAACATCCGCAAATCGATGCAGTCTTACCCACTATGGGCGGGCAAACAGCTTTAAACTTATGTATAGAAGCTGATGAAAAAGGGATTTGGAAAGATTTTGATGTAAAACTTATTGGGGTAAATATCAACGCCATTAACATTACAGAAGATCGCGAAAAGTTCCGCGAACTTATGGGACAAATAGACGTTCCAATGGCACCGCAGGCAACAGCAACTTCTTTTTTAAAGGGTAAAGAAATCGCTCAGCAGTTTGGCTTTCCTTTATGTATTAGAGCTTCTTACACACTTGGAGGTGCAGGAGCTGCTATTGTATATGACGAAGAAGATTTCGATGAGCTTTTGCGTCGTGGTTTGGAAATTTCGCCCATTCATGAAGTAATGATTGATAAGGCCATGATGGGCTGGAAGGAGTACGAATTAGAACTTCTTCGAGATAACAACGACAATGTTGTTATCATATGTTCTA
>JASFWO010000086.1:0-4483 GCA_050049275.1 Flavobacteriaceae bacterium
ACCACTCTCAACAATCAATTTGCTGCAGGGGGGTGTTTTGCCATAATGGCTGCAAGGTTCAAGACTGACTACCAAGGTCGATTTGGCTAATTTGGACTTGTCTTTGACGGATTCAATTGCAAAGACTTCCGCATGTGGCCCTCCTGCTTTCTTGTGCCACCCCTCGCCAATAATTTTTCCCTTGTAAACCACTAGGGCTCCTACCAATGGGTTAGGATAGGTGTTTCCCAAGCCTTTGGAAGCCAGCGTCAGGCAGCGTTGCATGTAAGGTGTCCAATCCAAAAAATAAAAAATTGATGTAATTTTCAATCGCAAAAATACATCAAAGTGTTTGTATCACCATTTTGATGATTTATACCTCTTTTTGTAAAAAACTTTAAAATTTACATGTGACACTTGCTCAGTATAAATACAAATTCAAGTCGATAATGAACTCATTGTATTCCAATGAAGAAGTCGAAGAGATTTTTTTTCGTTTGACAGACCATCATTTGCAAAAATCAAGAGCCGAAACTGTGTTGTCATACGATAAAATACTCAATGAAGATGCTCTGAGTGTGCTTGATGAAAGCGTTTCACTTTTACAAAGAGGTGTGCCTTTGCAATACCTTATTGGAGAAGTGGTGTTTGCTGGTTGTACGCTTAATGTGTGTGAAGGGGTTTTAATTCCCCGTCCTGAAACTGAATCACTTGTCTATTGGATGGCCAAAGAACACCCTCGTGGTGGAGATGCTTTGGACATATGCACTGGAAGTGGTTGTATTGCGTTGGGCTTTGCACACCTTACCAAAGCGAATGTTACTGGGTGGGATTTCTCAAAATCAGCCCTTGCATGCGCATATTCGAATGCCGAACGAAATCAAATCCCTATGAATATTGAACAAATGGATGTTTTTAACATATCTGAAGTGTCGAAAACATGGGACGTGATTGTTTCAAACCCACCTTACGTGCTGGAGAAGGAAAAATCCACTATGCATACCAACGTGTTGGATCATGAACCTCATACGGCCTTGTTTGTTCCTGACGATAATCCCATTATTTTTTATGATGCGATTTCAGATTTTGCAATGACACATTTGAATCCGGGGGGGAGTTTGTATTTTGAACTAAATCCATATACAGCAGATAAAGTCGAACAGCTTTTAAAAACAAAGGGTTTTACCGATATTGTGATCGAAAATGATTTGAGAGGTTTGAAGCGAATGATGCGTTCAAAAAGTAGATAATGGAAAAAAGAATCAAAGCCTTACGAGATCAACTACATGAGCATAATCACGCTTATTATGTTCTTGACGCTCCTACAATTAGTGATTATGAGTTTGATATGCTTTTACGCGAACTAATCGAACTAGAAGAGGCACATCCTGAGTTTTATGACCCCAATTCACCTTCGAGGCGTGTGGGGGGCTCTATTACTAAAAAATTCCCAACAGTGATGCATGATCATCCCATGTATTCTTTGGACAACGCCTATGATTATTCAGAGTTGCAAGATTGGGAATCGCGTTTGCAAAAAGTTTTGGGCAACGATTCGATTTCTTATAGCTGTGAACTTAAATATGATGGTGCCTCCATCAGCCTCACTTATGAAAATGGGGTTCTTGTAAGAGCAGTCACTAGGGGCGATGGCATTCAAGGAGATGATGTAACAGAAAATGTGAAAACCATACCCACGGTTCCTTTAAGACTCAGATCTGAATTTGTGCAGCGTTTTGATATTCGAGGTGAAATTATTTTACCTCTTAGTGGTTTTGAGTCTATGAATGCCCAACGAATTTCCAATGGTGAGCCCCCTTTTATGAATCCGAGAAATACAGCTTCTGGGAGTCTTAAGCTTCAAGACTCTGCTGTGGTAGCTCAACGTCCATTGCAGTGTTTTTTATATCAGATCGTTGCAAATGACCCTTTTTTTGAAACACAAATTCAGGGTCTTCAAACCGCTATTGACTGGGGTTTCCATGTGCCTAAACATTTTTTGCAGGCAAAGAACCTAGAAGAAGTCATGGCTTTTATAAAACATTGGGAATCTCACAAAAATGAACTTCCTTATGAGATTGACGGGGTGGTTGTTAAAGTCAATTCGCTTGATGCCCAGTCGCAGTTAGGATTTACCTCAAAGTCACCACGATGGGCCATTGCTTATAAATTCAAAACGGAACGAGTTTTTACCACTCTAAATTCTGTAGACTATCAAGTAGGTCGGACGGGTGCCATCACGCCTGTGGCCAATCTTGAACCCATCTTGTTAGGGGGAACGATTGTCAAACGAGCCTCTCTTCACAATGCCGATCAGATAGAAAAACTTGACTTACATATAGGTGACACAGTAGGTGTGGAAAAAGGAGGAGAAATCATACCAAAAATTACGGAAGTAAATACGCAAAAGCGCTTATTGAATGCCCAAAAAATACAATACATTTCCTATTGTCCAGATTGTAACACTCCTTTGGTACGTGATTCAGGTGAGGCGCAGCACTATTGCCCTAATACAGAAGGTTGCCCTACCCAAATTATGGGTCGTATTCAACATTTTATTTCTAGAAAGGCAATGGACATCGAAGGTTTAGGTGGTGAAACCGTTGCCCTAATGCATCATCAAGGCTTGTTGCGAAGCTATGCAGACTTATATGTTTTGACAGAGGCACAATTGTTGCCGTTGGAACGAATGGCCGAAAAATCGGTATCTAATGTGTTGCAAGGTATTGAAGAATCCAAATCAATAAGTTTTGAGCGGGTGTTGTTTGCTCTTGGAATTCGTTATGTAGGTCAAACCGTCGCGAAAAAATTGGCGCGTCATTTCAAAAACATAGACGCCATAGCATCTGCAGATCAAGAATCTTTAATGGCAGTTGATGAGATTGGATCTCGAATCGCCCAAAGTGTAAGTGCTTTTTTTTCAAACCCATCGAATGTGGAGCTGGTTCATCGCTTAAAGGCTTATGGATTGCAATTCTCAATCCATCTTTCTGCCCAAGAATCAAATTCTTCAAAACTCAAAGGAATGTCTTTTGTGATATCAGGTGTTTTTAATCGTTTTAGCCGTGATGAACTCAAAGATCTAATCGACTTACATGGTGGAAAAGTAACAGGTAGTTTGTCATCCAAAACAAATTATTTAGTAGCAGGAGCCAATATGGGGCCAAACAAAAAAATCAAAGCCGAACAATTGAATATTAGTATCATTGATGAGGATGCTTTTTCTGAAATGATATTCTCGTGATGTTATTTTTGTAACTTTTTGTTTTATTTTGAAAAAAATAAGAAAAATTAACTCTCTAAAGAGATGATTTGCCTAATTTTGCATACCTTATATATCTGATGTTTGCAAAGAGAATTATCGAGAAAAAACTAAACTTGTTTGTACAGCGTGAACCTGTAAAGGTTGAATCTGTAGAATCGGTAATTTGCTTGTTAGATCCATCACAAGTTTCATCAGAGGAAATTAAGCTGAGCCTTGCATCTATTTTTGATGATAAACAACCGCAATTTCAGTTTGTTTACTACCTAAAAAGAAAAAGGAAATCCAATGCCCATTACAGTCCGCAGTTTAACAGGTATCATCTGCATTGGGATGGGGATCTGCTTCATCCATATTTATCGGAATTATTAGATCAAAAATTTGATTTAATGCTAAACTATTTTAAGAAAAGTGATCTTGCATTACTGGCTTTATCCTCTTCTATCCAAGCAGGTTTTCGGGTGGGTTTTTCATCGGTAGACCAGCGTCTCAATGATTTGATTTTGGCATCTGATGTTTTTCAGCCCAAACAATTTGCTGAAGAGTTACCTAAATATTATTCAAAAATAAGCGCCCATGTCCCGAACTGAATTTTTTGGAACCGGAGTAGCAGTTGTAACTCCTTTTAAGGAAGATTTTTCTGTTGATTATGATGCCCTTGCCAACAATATCCATTATTTAATTGATAATGGCATCAAGTATTTAGTAGCTCTTGGAACTACAGCTGAGTCTCCGACCATCACAACCGATGAAAAAATCAAGATTTTTGATTGTTTTAAACAAGTTAATAACAACCGTGTTCCCCTTGTTATGGGGATGGGAGGCAATCATACGGCTGCTCTCCAGGAGGCGCTTCGGACGGCAGAGGTAGGTGGTTTTCAAGCCATATTATCTGTTTCGCCCTATTACAACAGACCCAGTCAAGAAGGTATATACAGGCATTACAAAGCTTTAGATGCGGTAACACCCCTTCCCATGATTGTTTATAATGTTCCTGGCCGAACAGCCTCCAATATCAGTGCAGAGACCACACTTCGAATAGCCCATGATTGTAAAAATATTATCGGGATTAAAGAAGCCAGTGGTGATTTGGAGCAAGGCGCTCAAATTCTTGCTGGTCGCCCTAAAGATTTTTTGGTTCTTTCGGGTGATGATGCTACCGCTGTTTCTTTGATTCAAATAGGAGCTGAGGGTGTTATTTCAGTTGTTGCGGGTGGTTTTCCAAAAACATTTTCTAAAGGG
>JASFWO010000090.1:0-4370 GCA_050049275.1 Flavobacteriaceae bacterium
CCATCTTTGCTCACATCTGTACAAATCACATAAGACACTCCTTGTTTTTGATAGTCTTTAACAAAGTCAACAACATCCAAATCAGAGGTCTGTTCCCAACCATGGGTAGCAATGCAACGGTCTTTTGCATCGGCGCCTAGGATAATCTTTTCTGAACCATAAGTAGCCAACCACTTAGAAAAGAGTTTTGGTGACTTAGCGGCCACACTCCCACCTGTCAGTTGTTGAGCACCACTCTCAAAAGCTACCCGAACATCCTCATCAGATTTGATTCCCCCTCCAAAATCGATTTTCAAAGAAGTATTAGAAGCGATATGCTCCAAAACTTTGTGGTTGACAATGTGTTGAGATCGGGCACCGTTCAAATCAACCAAATGCAAGTATTGAATACCGTGATCTTCAAAGCTTTTGGCTACTTCCAATGGATCTTCGTTGTAGGTTTTTTGGGTACTATAATCTCCTTTTGAAAGACGTACACACTTACCGTCAATAATGTCTATTGCAGGAATGATTCTCATAATTTAATAAAGTTTTCAAGCAGCTTAGACCCAGCATTACTGCTTTTTTCTGGATGAAACTGTACCCCGTAAAAATTGTCTTTTTGCAGGGCTGTGCTGAATTCTAAACCATAAATCATACTGGCAACGGTTTGATCGCATATCTGCGCAAAATAACTGTGTACCATATAAAAATAACTTCCTTGCTCAATCCCTTCAAACAAATCATTCTCTGTATGCTGACTTGTGTTCCATCCCATATGGGGTACTTTTAGTGATTCGATATCAAAACGCCTTACAGAAGTGTTAAAAACACCTAATCCCTTTGTATTGCCTTCTTCAGTGTGATTACACATCAAGTGCATTCCGAGGCAAATTCCCAAAACAGGTTGTTTAAGGGTTGGTATCAATTGATCAAGACCTGATTTTTCGAGTTTTTTCATGGCACTACTGGCCTCTCCTACACCTGGAAAAATGACACGATCGGCATTTGTTATAACAGCCGCTTGATCCGTAAGAATAGCAGGCACACCAAGTCGCTCCAAAGCAAAACGAATGCTTTGGATGTTTCCAGCACCATAATCAATGATGGCTACACTCATAACATTCCTTTGGTTGAGGGTAATATGAGTTTTTCAGTATCTCTCTGAATCGCCGCTTTTATGGTTTTTGAAAAAGCTTTGAAAATGGCTTCTATTTTGTGGTGTTCGTTAAAGCCCTCAGCTTTGATATTTAAATTGGCTTTGGCACCATCAGCGAAAGATTTAAAGAAGTGAAAAAACATCTCAGTGGGCATTTTTCCAATCATCTCACGCTTAAATGTAGCATCCCACATCAACCAACTACGGCCTCCGAAGTCCAAGCTGACTTGTGCCAAACAATCATCCATTGGCAAACAAAATCCATAACGAGCAATCCCTAACTTATCCCCGAGTGCCTCAGAAAAAGCCTCTCCCAAAGCAATGGCAGTGTCCTCTATGGTGTGGTGCTCGTCAACCTCTAAGTCACCTTTGACTTTTAGGCTTAGATCTACCCCTCCATGACGTGCCAACTGATCCAACATGTGATCAAAGAAAACAATGCCGGTGTCAATATCTGCTTTTCCAGTACCATCTAAATCCAATTGAATGTTGATATCTGTCTCTTTGGTAGTCCTAGAAATATTGGCTTTTCGTCCTCCAGCTTTTAAAAATGTGTATATATCTTTCCATTTTGTGGTGGTCATTGCGATGGCATCTCCAACATCTCCAACTTCATCATTGCCTAGATCGGGTTGGTTGGCAATAAAAATACCTTTTGAGCCTAAGTTTTTGGCCAATTCCATATCCGTCATACGATCTCCTATCACAAAAGACTTGGAAAGATCATAGGTTTGTGCATCCATATAGGCTGTAAGCATCCCCGTTCTTGGTTTTCGGTTAGGTGAATTGTCTTGTGGGAAACTTCGATCAATTAAGATGTTTTCAAAAACAACCCCCTCATTTTCAAAGGTTTTTATCAAGAGATTTTGGATTGGGTGAAAGGTTTCCTCAGGGAAACTGTCGGTTCCAAGTCCGTCTTGGTTGGTGACCATAACCAGTTCATAATCCAATTCTTTAGCAATTTTACCTAGATAGGTAAATACCTCAGGGTAAAAAATCAATTTTTCAAAAGCATCGAGTTGGTAATCCTCGGGTTCTAATGCCAATGTACCATCTCTGTCGATAAATAAAACCTTTTTCATAAATCTATGTTTGTTAAAGATTGCATGAGTTTTTTGTTCTCCTCAGGTGTTCCAACTGTAAAACGCAAACAATTGGCACATCCATATTCTTTGCTGCGGTTGCGTACGACAACACCCGCTTGAATCAGTTGATTGTATCTTAGATCCGCATCGTCCACACGTACCAATAAAAAGTTCGCATCACTGGGATACACATGTTCGATGAAGCCTATGGATTGTAGTTGTTTTGACAAAATAGAACGTTCTTCAAGCAGCATATCTACCTGTTTCATATAGTTGTCAGATTGGGTCAACTCCTCTAAAGCTCTTTCTTGTGTAAGTGTATTGATGTTATAGGGCGGTTTGATCTTGTTGAGTGAAGAGATAATTTCTCTTGAAGCAATGCAGATGCCCAGTCGTAAACCTGCCATCCCATAGGCTTTTGAAAGTGTTCTCGAAACAATAAGGTTAGGAAAATCTGCCAATCTATTTACCCAACTCGCCTGTGTAGAAAAATCTATATAAGCTTCGTCCATCACCAAGATACCCTTAAATTCATTTAGCAAATCCTCGATATCATTGGGTTGGAAACTATTACCGCTTGGATTGTTGGGTGAACACAAGAAAATCGCTTTGGTTTTTGTATTTATGGTTTTAAATAAAGATTTCTTATCTATCTGAAAATCAACATCTAAAGGCACTTTTTTTAAAGTGATTTGATTGATTTCTGCCAATACCTTATACATACCATAAGTAGGTGGCATAATTAGGATTTCATCTTGATTCGGTTCACAAAAAGCACGGAAAATCAAATCCAACACCTCATCGCTTCCGTTACCCAAAAGTAAGTTTTCGACATCTGTCCCGATTTTTTGAGCCAAAACAGCTTTTAAAGCCCTTTGCTGGGGATCGGGATATCTGTTGACTCCGTTTGGATAAGGGTTTTCATTGGCGTCCAAATACACATAGTTTTCGGTTTGGGTGTCAAATTCATCCCGAGCAGAAGTATAGGGTTGTAAACCTACTACATAAGAGCGCAATAAACTGTTTAAATCAAAACTCATGTTACATCTTTTAAGCGAATACTCACTGCATTTTTGTGGGCTTGCAATCCTTCGGCGGCAGCCATTTCTTCGATGACGGGACCAAGATCCTGAATTCCTTTTGAAGATATTTTTTGAAAAGTGATGGCTTTAAAATAACTATCTAGGTTGACTCCACTGTATTGCTTGGCATAGCCATTGGTAGGCAGTGTGTGATTCGTACCCGAAGCATAGTCCCCTGCGCTTTCAGGCGTATAATTCCCAATAAAAACAGAACCTGCATTTTGTATGTCTTCAACAAATGCATCCTCATTTTTCATACAAATAATGTAGTGTTCAGGACCATAAGCATTGATAAAACACATTGCGTCTGCTTCATCATCAAATAGAATGGCTTTTGAATTGGCTAGAGAGGCCTTTGCGATTTCTTTTCTTGGTAACACATCCAATTGATTGTCTATTTCTTGTTGAACAGAAACCAATAGGTTTTCAGAGGTGCTAACCAAGATTACCTGACTGTCTACGCCATGCTCGGCTTGTGAAAGCAAGTCGGCAGCGACATAGGCAGGGTTTGCCGTATCATCTGCTACAACCAACAACTCACTCGGACCTGCTGGCATATCAATCGCCACCCCAAATTGAGTTGCTTTTTGTTTGGCTGCAGTTACGTACTGATTTCCTGGCCCCAATATCTTATATACATTTGGAATTGTTTCTGTGCCATACGTCAGAGCGGCGATGGCTTGGATGCCACCAACTTGAAACAAACGAGTGACACCACACAAAGCGGCTGCATAACGAATTGGAGCAGCGATGATCCCAGATTTATCTGGAGGTGTACATAATACAACTTCTTTACAACCCGCTATTTGAGCAGGAATGGCCAACATCAGAACAGATGAAAATAAAGGAGCAGTACCTCCTGGGATATACAGACCTACCTTATCGATAGATCGTTTTTCTTGCCAACATCTTACACCGTTTTGTATGTCCACATTTACATGTGGTGTGATTTGTGCTTTGTGAAAGCGATAAATGTTTTGATAAGCATGATCAATGGCTGCTTTAAGCTCTGGAGTGAGCTCTTCATCTGCTGCTTCCCATTCAGACTTAGGCACTTCAATATTT
>JASFWO010000007.1:0-12970 GCA_050049275.1 Flavobacteriaceae bacterium
CGTGATTATCAATCTTAAGTAACGCTTCTCTGTATCGATCGTAGAATTCTTTTTCTTTTTCAATGAAACTGTTAGATAAAAAATTGGGGAGGTAATCGTTGTAACGCGTGTCTCCCTGAAAGGTAGAATTGAGCGGGTATATCTCTAGGGATTCTTCGTAATAATCTTTCATCAATTGATGAAGTTTGTCTTTCTGATGGGTGGTATTACATGCGCCAAAAAGCATTAAGGTCAAGGCTGCATATACCAAAGTCAATTTTCTCATTTTATAATGATTTGGCAATGAAGTTACATAATTTGAGACAGATTTCAAGGCATTGCCAAGCGTCCGCTGCTATGGTTCTTTGAGGCTCCTGTAACACTTGCAAAAACATTATCTCTCCCTGTGTAGCGCAACCAACCTAACAAAGCAAAAACAAGTGCCTCTTTAAAATCGATCAATTCCTTTTTTGGAATGATGATTTCACACCCCGTGTTTGAAATAATACGTTCTGTCAAATAAGTGTTAAAAGCTCCACCTCCTGTTGTCAAACAAGACTTACCACCAATTTGATTGAGTGTGTTTCCTATTTGTTTTCCTAAGTAATGGGTATATGTGTGAAGGGCATCTATTGAAGGATTGTTTTCAATTAATGGCCAGATGGTATTTTCTACATATTCTCTGCCCAAAGATTTAGGGGGTTTCTGTTGGTGGTAATCTAGGGTATTCAATTGATCAAATAAAGATTTATTCAAGTGTCCCATTCGGGCCAAATCTCCGTTGTCGTCATAGTCTTTTTCCATACTTTTTGCCAATCTATTCAACACGAGGTTGCACGCGCAGATGTCAAAAGCAAGGGTTTGTTGGAGTTGTTTATACGAAACATTGGCAAATCCACCCAAGTTTAGACAAGCGTCATATTGGCCAAAGAGAAAAGCATCGCCCACAGGAACCAAAGGAGCACCCTTTCCACCTAATTCTACATCTTGCTTTCGAAAATCATAAACGACTGGAATTCTAGTCAGCTCTGCAATTTGATTGCCATCACCAATTTGAAGTGTAATTCCCCGATCGGGTTTGTGAAAAATAGTGTGTCCATGCGATGCAATCAGATCGATAGAATGAATCTTGTATTCTTCAATAAAACATACGATTTGCTCCCCTAAAAAACGCCCATAATCCAAATCGAGTTTTTCTATTTGTTCTCCATTCCCAAAAAAAACACTTTCTAGTTGGTCTTTCCAATAGGAGGAATAGGGGAGGGTGTTGGCAGCAAGGATTTCGAACTTGTGTAAGTCATCGGAAAAAGCAACACAGCATAGATCAAGGCCATCAAGAGAAGTACCACTCATCAAGCCCAAAACCACTGGCATGATCTATGGATTAACTTGTTTTGAAAGGGATGCGATGGTTTCCTTAGGATTTTCGGATCGAAACACAAAACTACCGGCTACCAAAACATCCGCTCCTGCTTCCACTAAGGCGGTTGCATTATCGCTGGTAACACCGCCATCTATTTCAATAAGAGTGTTTGCGTCTTTAGAATCAGCGAGTTGACGTAGGGCAACCACTTTGTCATATGTACTCTCTATAAAAGATTGCCCCCCAAAACCAGGATTGACACTCATCAAGCAAACCAAATCTAATTCGTGAATGATGCTCTCTAAGGCTGAAACTGGAGTGTGTGGATTGAGAGCCACTCCTGCTTTCATTCCTGCTTGTTTTATGGACTGAACGGTGCGGTGTAGTTGAGTACAAGCTTCAAGATGTACGGTCAGTATATCGGCACCCAGCTCTGCAAACGTGTCAATATATCGATCAGGGTCGACAATCATCAGGTGGACATCTAGTGTCTTGTTCGCGTGTGCTGCTATGGATTTTAAGACGGGCATTCCAAATGAGATATTAGGCACAAAAACCCCGTCCATGACATCTAAGTGAAACCAGTCCGCAACACTGTTGTTGACCATTTCAATATCGCGTTGGAGGTTGGCAAAATCGGCCGCCAACATAGAAGGTGCTATGCGAACCTGACACATTAACCTAAATAAGTTTTAAGAATTTTACTTCTTGATGTATGCTTGAGTCTTCGAATGGCTTTTTCTTTAATCTGACGCACTCTCTCACGAGTAAGGTCAAATGTTTCGCCGATTTCTTCTAATGTCATTGGGTGTTGATTGCCCAATCCAAAATATAAGCGCACTACATCAGATTCTCTTGGAGTAAGGGTTTCCAATGCACGACTGATTTCCGTACGTAGCGATTCATGCAACAATTCCCTGTCTGGATTGGGTGATTCTCCACTACGCAATACATCGTATAAATTAGAGTCTTCCCCTTCTACTAAGGGTGCATCCATAGATACATGACGCCCCGTATTTTTCATAGATTCTTTTACATCTGAGACTGTCATGTCTAATTCCTTTGCGATTTCTTCAGCAGAGGGCACACGCTCATGGGCTTGTTCTAAATAAGCATAGGTTTTGTTGATCTTGTTGATTGACCCAATCTTATTCAAAGGCAAACGGACAATACGAGATTGCTCAGCTAGGGCTTGTAAGATTGATTGGCGAATCCACCAAACCGCATAAGAAATAAACTTAAATCCACGTGTTTCATCAAATCGTTTCGCCGCTTTTATGAGTCCTAAATTGCCCTCATTGATGAGGTCGGGAAGGGTGAGACCTTGGTTTTGGTATTGCTTGGCTACCGAAACTACAAATCGCAAATTGGCTTTTGTGAGTTTTTCAAGAGCGATTTGATCTCCCGCCTTAATGCGTTGAGCCAATTCAACTTCTTGTTCAGCAGTAATAAGGTCTACTTTACCAATTTCCTGTAAATACTTGTCTAGCGAAGCGGTTTCTCTATTGGTAACCTGCTTCGTGATTTTTAACTGTCTCATGTAAGGATAAATGTGCTTTTACAACTAGTTATACGTACACATTATCCAAAAGGTTACATTTTCAACTTACTTTTTTTGATTTTCTAAATCCAACAAAAAAGCATAAGAAAGAGCCACTTCTTTAAAACGCTTAAATCGTCCCGAGGCACCACCATGTCCCACTTCCATATTACAATCCATAACTAAGGTGTTGTTGTCGGTCTTGCTGTCTCTGAGTTTAGCAATCCATTTGGCTGGCTCCCAATACTGCACCTGACTGTCCCAATAACCGGTTGTAATAAGCAAGTTGGGATAGTCTTGGGCAACGACATTGTCGTAGGGAGAATAGGACTTGATGTATTCATAATATTCCTTGTCCTTCGGGTTTCCCCACTCATCAAACTCGAAAGTGGTTAAGGGGATGGTTTCGTCTAGCATAGTAGACACCACATCCACAAAAGGAACCGCTGCTATGGCTCCGTTCCAAAGCTCTGGCGCCATGTTGATAACCGCACCTACCAAAAGACCTCCGGCACTGCCACCCTGTGCATACAAATGTGATGTGTTGGTGTAACCCATATTAACTAGGTGTTGTCCAGAGTCTATAAAATCGAAAAATGTATTTTTTTTGTTCAGCATTTTTCCATCTTCATACCAAGAACGACCCATTTCTTGCCCTCCTCGAATATGCGCAATGGCAAAAGCAAAGCCACGATCCAACAGGCTTAAACGAGATGAACTAAACCACGGGTCTATCGTATTTCCGTAAGAACCATATCCATAAAGGAGTAGAGGCTCATCACCACTTTTTTGATAATCCTTATGGTAAACGATAGAGATAGGCACTTGAGTTTTTCCATCACGACTCGGGGCCATAATTCGCTCTGACACATAATTGGCAATATCAAATTTTCCGCCCAGAACCTCGTCTTGTTTTTTTAGAGTACGTTCTTTATTGTTAAGATTGTAGTCATAAATTGCCGTTGGGGTGGTAAGCGAGCTGTAACCGTAACGCAGCAATGTGGTATCGAACTCCGGGTTGCTGGAAACCCAAGCGGCATAGGTGGGATCATTAAAAGAAATGTAGTGTTCGCTGCTATCTGCCCATTGAATCACGCGCAATCGTGTGAGGCCATTTTCTCTTTCGTTTAGAACGAGGTGGTCTTTAAAGATTTCAATGTCTTCAAGCAATACATTCGATCGATGTGGAATGATTTCCTTCCAACGCTCTTTTTCAGATTGATTGACAAGAGTCTTCATCAATCTAAAATTTTTAGCTTCCCAGTTGGTGACTATGTAAAAATGGTCTCCATAGTGATCGACAAAATATTCCAATTCTCGCTCTCTTGGATGCACAACCTTCCATGTGCCATTGGGAGTGTTGGCATCTAAAAAACGAAACTCTGTTGATAAGGTTTGACTAGAGCCTATCATCAAATAATCACGCGATTTGGTTTTGTAGACCCAGCATGAAAAAGTTTCATCTATTTCCTCATACACCAGTTCGTCTTCACTCGATGGCGTGCCCAAACGGTGTTTGAATATCTGATTTGCTCGTAAAGTTTGCGGATCTTTCTTTACATAAAAAACCGTTTGGTTGTCATTGGCCCAAGTAACACTGCCTGTAGTGTTTTCAATCGTGTCTTCTAAAAGCGCTCCTGTGGTTAGGTCTTTAAAATAGAGTGTGTATTCTCTTCGGGAGACCCAATCTACCCCATAAGCCAAAAAACGATTGTTCTCGCTCACACTCCTTCCACCTATGGCAAAATAACTTTTGTCTTTCCCCATTTTAGGTCCATTAAGCATGATTTCTTCGTTCGCATTTTCAATGTTTTGTTTGCGACAGTAATATGGGTAATCCTCTCCTTGTTCAAATCGAGTATAATAGGTGTAGCCGTTCACAGAAACAGGAACCGATGAATCGTCTTGTTTGATTCGACCTACGATTTCTTCAAATAGAGTTTCTTGGAGGGCCTCGGTTGGTTTCATGACTTTTTTGAGGTAGTCATTTTCAGCGTTTAGATAATCCAATACATCTTGCGTTTGTGCGTCAGGAGTTTCCGCTTCTTTTTGATCATCACTCAGTCGCATCCAAAAATAGGGGTCGATTCGAGTGTCATCATGTATTTGGAGTTTTTCCTCTATTTTTTTTGCAACAGGAGGGTCTATCTGCATATGGGTCGTACAATTTATCGTAACAAGCGCAAAGATAAGAAGTGTTGTTTTGTTCATGACCTAAAGATTGATAATAAATAATATTGCTTCAACTTAATAAAAAAATCCTTGACAATAAGAAGTTTACTTTTGATATAGTTGATTGTGTTTAATGTATAGTTTTTTGTTTTTATAATCAACAATGGTGTTGAACTGTTTGGCGATTTGTGAACCGATCACTCCGGC
Source organism: Flavobacteriaceae bacterium (assembly GCA_050049275.1). Taxonomy (GTDB): domain Bacteria; phylum Bacteroidota; class Bacteroidia; order Flavobacteriales; family Flavobacteriaceae; genus UBA724. The sequence goes on from JASFWO010000007.1 coordinate 5,262, forward strand.
ATAGTTTTCAAACGACAAGAGTCCTTTTTTTGAGTCTGTTACGCGAACCACTACAGAATCCAATGGATGGTCTCCCAATTCTAAAAATGGTATTAAGAATTTTTTATGGGTTATCATGGTTTGGGTAAGTCCACCTTCGTCTTCAAATGTATTTAGGGCTTTAGATTTTTCCAATATAATGTGTTTGGCAGCAAAGGGTGTATTAAATATAAAAGTGATTCCTGCGCCTATGTCGTAAAAAACCCGTTCGGAAAAAGTTTCACCATTGGAAAGTGTAAATTCCATATCCAGTTGTGGAATGGGGATTCGATTATCGAACGTAAAAGGAATTTTTTTAACTCTGTTATGTCTAAATCATCGATACTTTCATAGAGATCTAATTGTTGATTGTCATAGTCGATTAAGCAAACATATTTTCTAAAAATAGTGGCACCCAAAAGACCATCTTCACGATTGTCAGCAACTGCTAAATTACGTAAGCGCAAGAAGATGCCCTGTCCCAAATCGAGTCGTTGGTTATGAATTACATGGATCGAGGTACTGCCACTCACACCCGTGGCTTTGATTTTTTGTTCATCGCTGAGGGAAATCCCAAGTTTATCAGCAGTGTGTTTGGCTAGCAATTCTCCAGAGGCTCCAGTATCTAATAGGAATTCTAATTTTTCAGGATGATCATTGAGTTGTATTTCAAAAATGATGTATCCGTTTTTTTCTAATTCAAAAGGTATGGAGGCGATTTGTGCCAGGAGGGTTGGCGCCATCAACAATGCAAAGTACACAAAACATCGTGTAAGGTAGGGTAGTGGGTTTATTGAGCTCATTTTTAAAAGATTTGTGGTCTATCAAATGTATAAAATATAATCCATAAAAAAAGCCCCAAACGGGGCTTTTGATTTATCTGCGGTTTCGGTTGTCGCGTCCGCCGCGGCGGTCACGTCCGCCACCTCCTCCGCTTTGGCGGGGTGGGCGTTCTTTATAGCCTTCGGGCTTTTCCGTAAGCACCTTGCGCGACACACGATCTTTCTTCGTACGTGCGTCGATACCCATATACTTCACCTCTAGCGTATCACCTAGGTTGACAATATCTGTCACACTGTTGGTGCGTTCCCATGCCAACTCACTAATATGTAGTAGCACTTCGTTGCCAGGGGCTTCTAAGTATTCTACGACAGCACCAAATTCAAGGATCTTAATCACTTTCACCTCATAGACTTCGTCTTTTTCAGGTTGGAATGTCAAGGCTTGGATTTTGGCCAATACCATATCGATTCCTTCTTGATCTGTACCCAAGATTTCTACAATGCCTTCACCTGTTACAGGATCCTCATTGATTACAATGGTGGTGTTGCTTTCTTTTTGAAGCTCTTGGATTACTTTTCCGCCTGGGCCAATAAATGGTCCGATGAAATCGTTGGCGATTGTAGCGGTTACCATCTTAGGTGCATGCGGCTTCACATCATCAGCTGGAGTTTCTATTGTTTCAGTCAGTTTGTCTAAAATATGAAGACGTCCTTCACGAGCTTGCTCCAAGGCTTGGATTAAGATCTCATAAGAAAGTCCTTTGATTTTGATGTCCATCTGACAAGCAGTAATCCCGTTGGCTGTTCCTGTTACTTTAAAGTCCATATCACCCAAGTGATCTTCATCCCCTAAAATATCAGAAAGAACAGCAAATCGCTCTCCGTCAGAAATCAATCCCATGGCAATTCCAGAAACTGGATTGGTGATTTGTATACCCGCATCCATCAGTGCCATGGTTCCAGCACAGACCGTAGCCATAGAAGAGGATCCATTGGATTCCAATACTTCAGAAACCACACGAACGGTATAAGGACAATCATCAGGTATTACTTTTCTAAGCGCACGTTGGGCCAAGTTTCCATGACCTACCTCTCGGCGAGAGGTGCCGCGTAGTGGGCGTGCTTCTCCTGTACAAAATGGAGGGAAGTTATAGTGTAGGTAAAACGTTTCTTCTCCTTGTTCAGAGGGCATGTCAATCACATTGGCTTCTCTCGAAGTTCCCAATGTAACCGTAGCCAAGGCTTGGGTTTCCCCACGTGTAAAGACTGAGGATCCATGGGTAGAGGGTAAATAATCTACTTCACACCAAATGGGTCGGATATCCGTTGTTTTACGACCGTCTAGGCGAACTCCCTCAGCCAAGACCAACTCACGAACCGCCTCTTTTTGAGACTTGTTAAAATATTTGCTGATAAGAGCACCTTTTTCTTCCAATTCTTCTTCTGAAAACTGAGATTGTAAGGCTTCTTTGACTTCACCAAATTTTTCACTTCGATCTTGTTTGGAAGATCCCAATTTGGCAATCTCGTAGCATTTGTCGTACACAAATTCATGTACTTGTTTTTCGAGCGCCTCATCGTGGTCTTCTTCTTCGTATGTACGGGTTTCTTTTTTGCCTACCGCTTCTGCAAGTTTGACCTGTGCTTCGATTTGTTTTTTGATGGCTTCGTGACCAAAGCGAATGGCGTCTGCCATTTCTTCTTCAGAGATTTCATCAAACTCTCCTTCAACCATTGCTACAGAATCAGCACTTGCACCGATCATAATGTCTACATCTGACTCGGCAAGTTGCGCGCGACTCGGGTTTACGATAAAAGCGCCATCTACACGGCCGACACGTACCTCAGAAATTGGATATTCAAAGGGGATGTCTGAAAGTTGAATGACAGTCGAGGCTGCCAAACCAGCCAATGCATCGGGCATGACCTCGTCGTCATGTGACATGAGTTGAATCATGACCTGAGTTTCGGCATGATAATCTTTTGGAAACAGTGGACGCAATACACGATCCACCAAACGCATGGTCAGAATTTCCTCGTTGCTCGGACGAGCCTCACGCTTAAAGAAACCACCCGGAAAACGTCCAGCAGCGGCAAACTTTTCACGATAATCGACCGTTAAGGGTAAAAAGTCTACAGGGGAGGCTTGACGCGCAGAAACTACGGTAGCCAATAACATGGCGTTGCCCATGCGAATCACAGCAGAACCGTCTGCCTGTTTGGCCAGCTTGCCCGTTTCAATGGTAATGCTACGGCCGTCACCCAAGTCTATAGACTCAGAATATACTTTTGGTATCATATTTTTCATTTAAATTAAAAAAGGGTTGTTGTGTTGTTGTCGTAGCCCCCCAATGAAAAACTATGATGCTTTTAATGTTACTTTCGAATACCGAGTTCTTTGATGAGTTCTCGATAACGATTGATGTCTTTTCCTTTCAAATAGTCGAGCAAACTTCTTCGTTTACCTACCAATTTTACCAACGAACGCTCTGTGTTAAAATCTTTGTGATTTTTTTTCAAGTGAGTGGTTAGGTGGTTGATACGGTGTGTAAACAAAGCAATTTGTCCATCCGTAGATCCGGTGTTTTTTTCGGATTTACCGTACTTTTTGAAAATTTCTTCTTTGACTTCTTTTGTTAGATACATGCCAATATTATTGTAAATGATTATTATGTAATTTTCTAAGATCTTTTCTTAGGGCTGCAAATGTACAGATTTTTATTCAAGCAAACTAAGATTGGGATAAAGCTCGGTTGAGAACCAAGTCCAAATACAAGTTTACTTTTTTCTTCAACTCTTTTCTGTGGGTGATAAAGTCTAAAAATCCATGCTCCAACACAAACTCTGCTGTTTGAAACCCATCGGGCAGGTCTTGACCTGTTGTGTCTTTGACTACTCGGGGTCCAGCAAAGCCTATCAGAGCTCCTGGTTCTGCAATATTTATGTCTCCCAACATAGCGAAAGAAGCAGTTGTTCCTCCTGTTGTCGGATCTGTACATAATGATATGTAGGGAATACCTGCATCTGCTAATTGTGCCAGCTTGGCGGAGGTTTTTGCCATCTGCATAAGCGAAAGTGCTGCTTCCATCATGCGGGCACCACCAGATTTTGAAATGACAAGTAGCGGAATTTTATTTTTAAGGGCATGGTCTGCTGCTCGGAATATTTTTTCACCAACTACAGACCCCATAGAGCCACCAATAAATCCAAAATCCATACAAGCCACTACCAAGGGATTCCCGTTAGAGTTTCCGACAGCTGTGCGAACAGCATCTTTGAGATGTGTTTTCTTTTTAGCCGCTTGCAAACGAGTCTTATAACTTTTTGTGTCTTCAAATTTCAATGGATCTTTGGAAGTCAGTGTTGGATCCAACTCTTTGTATTTGTTATTGTCAAAGAGGATTTCAAAATAAATGTCACTGCCCACACGAACATGATAATCATCCTCGGGTGAAACATAAAAGTTTTTAGCCAGTTCGTCTGTATCGACAATTTTGCCTGTAGGAGATTTGTACCATAGCCCCTGAGGAGTGTCTTTCTTTTCCTCAGTTCTTGTCTGGATGCCTTTGGTTGTCCGTTTAAACCAAGCCATAGGATGGAATTTTAATCAAATATATAAAACCCAAATAAACTACAATGTATTTACATTGTTGAGATCCTCAAATGCTTTTTTGAGCCTCTCGACAAAAGCGTTTTCTCCTTTGCGAAGCCACACTCGGGGATCATAAAACTTTTTGTTAGGAACATCCTCTCCTTCGGGATTTCCAATTTGTGATTGTAGAAAATCTTTGTTGTCTTGAATATAATCTCTGACCCCGCTCATGTATGCATATTGCATGTCAGTATCAATGTTCATTTTGATAACTCCGTAACCGATAGACTCACGAATTTCTTCTAGGCTAGAACCAGAACCTCCATGGAACACAAAATCAATGGTGTTGTGTTCAACCCCGTATTTTTCACTTACGAACTCTTGTGAGTTTTTTAGGATTTTTGGAGTGAGTTTAACATTTCCAGGTTTGTATACTCCATGGACATTTCCGAAGGCCGCAGCAATCGTAAATTGATCACTTACTTGAGAAAGTTCTTCAAAGGCATAAGCCACCTCTTCGGGTTGGGTGTAGAGTTTGGATACGTCAATATCAGTGTTGTCAACACCATCTTCTTCACCGCCAGTTACCCCTAATTCAATTTCAAGTGTCATTCCCATTTTAGACATACGAGCTAAGTATTCTTTACAAATGGCAATATTTTCTTCAAGAGGTTCTTCCGAAAGGTCAATCATGTGTGAACTGAACAAGGGTGCTCCAGTTTCTTTGAAGTGTTGCTCACTAGCATCAAGCAAACCGTCAATCCATGGCAATAGTTTTTTGGCTGCGTGGTCTGTATGGAGAATGACAACAGCACCATAGGCTTTGGCTAATTGGTGTACGTGCTTAGCACCTGCTACAGCACCCGCGATGGCCGCTTTTTGTCCTTCGTTACTCAATGCTTTACCAGCATTGAATTGGGCGCCTCCATTTGAAAATTGAACGATTACTGGTGCGTTAAGCGCCGCAGCGGTTTCTAAAACGCCATTGATAGAATTGGATCCAATGACATTAACAGCAGGTAAGGCGAATTTTTTTTCCTTGGCTAATTTGAAAACTTCCTGAACTTGTTTTCCAGTGATAACACCGGGTGAAAAAGATAAACTCATGGTGATTTATTCTAATATTTTAAGCGGCAAAAATAGTATAAATTTTATCCTCTAAAAAGGATAATTGATACCAATTGTAAAGTTGGCTTTTCTAAGCTTGAAATCTGTGAACCAACGATCAGGTTTTGGTAGTGCTGGATTGTGTGTTTTAAACCCTGTATCCAATCGAAATAGAAAAAGACCAAAATCATATCTGAGTCCTATTCCAGACCCCACAGCCATTTCTTCAAGGTCATTGATCCCTTCAAATTTTCTTTCTGAGTCTGATACATCATCTCCTAAATTCCAGATATTTCCAACATCTGTAAATAATGCTACTTTGAGAGCACCAATGACATCAAATCTATATTCTAGATTGAGCGCCAATTTGAAGTTTGCCTCGTTGAACTCATTTCCTGTATTGCTGCTTCCTGGCCCCAATCTATACACTTCCCATGCCCGGTTATCGTTGGCTCCACCAGAAAAATATGAGCGGCTAAATGGTATACTTGTTGAGTTTCCTAATGGAAGGGCCAGCCCTATAAAACTTCGAAAGGCCAAAACAGAGGCATCTCCTAACAGCCAATGTCTGATGTAGTCAAATTCTCCCTTGATGTATTGAGTGTAGGGTAAGTCAAACAGCAAGTATGAATCGCCCTGTTCTTCCAAATTTAGACTCGGGGATAATAGGTGCAATAGATTGCCGACGGTTTCAATTTTAAACCTAATTTGAGAGAAGTTTTCATCAAAATAATCCGTTTGAGTATTGTAAACAAAATCAAAACTTGAACCCAAAATCAAGTTGTTTTGTGTAAGTCTGTTTTTTCTTTCGTCAATTCTTTGTACCAAACGGTATTCGGAACTATTGCTAGCGATTTCTGAATTGCCTGACAACACGAAATCTACAAACGATTCTACACCCATGGGAATGACCAGTGCGTTGTTGTCAAAAAAATCGGATGTACCAGGAGTGTTTAGAGCCAATTGATTGAGTTCCGAAAAGGCATTGTTGTAAATGTTATAATAATTTTCAACATTCTGATTATTGATAAAAGCAAAGTCGATCAGTTTGAAATCAATGCGTTTATAGTCGTTGGGTTCCCAACGATAACTCAGGTTGGCCGAAAAAGTTTGTTTATCCAAACCAATGTTGTTTTGAATGGCGATCCCCAAACTCAGTGCTGTACTCGGTTTTTGGTCTACTGGAATGAGCTTGGAAAACATGTTTGGAGCAAATATTCTGGGAATATTCAGGCTGATATCTCCTCCAATCTCTGAAATCACCTGATCGCCAGATCGACCAATCGTCCCTCGTGCTGAAAGTTGTAGTTTTTCGGCTCCTTCAAATATGTTTAGTACACTCAGTCCTGAATTAAATGCAATCCCTTGATCTTGAATATTGGACTGTGTAAGGTCTACTCCAAATTCAAGGCCAAAACGTTCTTTTGGATGTAAAATAATAGAAGCATTTAAATTTTTTTCAAGGCTGTCAGAATAGCTATAATTGATTGTTGGGTATTCAAAAACCTGAAGTCTATTGAGCTGTCGCAAACTTTTATCTCTAGCTTCATCGCTATAAACGTCTCCAGGACGCAAACCAATCGCTTCTGCGAGAATCTTTGGTTTATAACGCAATTTGTTTTCACTCAAAAATTCAAGTCCGTCAAACGATGTTGACTGTCCATAGTTAGCAGTGGTAATTTTTTTATTTCCATCTCTGGTATAAACAGAAACCTTATTTATTTTTTTGATTGAATGCTGAGACGGAGATTCAACACGATCAGTATTTGTTCGGGTCGTTTCAATGTTGATTTTAGTGGGAAGCAAGAAGTCTGTCCCTGTTGTATCCCATAAGACCTCATAATCGATAGAGTTTAATTGAAAATCATAAACACCTGAATTTCTAAAATGTCGATACAAGCGATTGCGTTCTGCCTCAAAAGCCAAGGTGTTAAAAGTGTCGCCTCTTTTTATCAAAGAACCTTTTTGAATTTCACGGTATAGTGAATCAATGACTGGGCTTTGGATTTGAGTGCTGATGGTGTCTAGGGTGTATGGGAGATCTGTTTTGATATGGTATACCAAATTTTTTCTTTTCCTCTTTTGGTTTTCTAAAATCTCTTCTACCTCAACTGCTGCTTTAAAAAACCCATTATTTGAAAGGTAGGTTTGGATGTTATTCGCATAATTGTTGTACAAAACTGAGTCAACCAGAGAGGGTGGCTCTCCAT
>JASFWO010000092.1:0-4307 GCA_050049275.1 Flavobacteriaceae bacterium
CTTTTTATTTTTTGGTGTGTCATGTTTTGTTGGGTACTGGCAACTTTGATACCTTTTGAAATTAGAGACCTTCCATGGGATAATCCTTCCATGCGTACCCTTCCTCAGATTTTAGGAGTCAAAGGCGCCAAACGGGTTGCTTATGTAGCTGTTGGATGTGTTTTTGTGCTTGAATTATTGGGTCATGGTTGGAGATGGAGTGCCATGACAGATACAGGTCTTATATGTGTGATGGTTTTGAGTACCCTATGGTACACCAAACCAGTACAATCCAAATATTTTGCCTCTTTTTGGGTGGAGTCTTTAGCTATTTTTTGGTTTTTTATAAAGCTTTTAGAAACCCTTTAAGCGTTTAGGTCTTCACTACTTTGAATCACTTTGTCTTTCAGACTGTTCTTGTAAGCGATGATTTTATCTTGAAGTTCTCGATTGCTTACAGATAAAATTTGAGCGGCTAGTATTCCAGCATTTTCTGCCCCATCTAAGGCGACCGTTGCTACGGGTACGCCAGCAGGCATTTGAAGAATGGACAATACGGAATCCCAGCCATCAATAGAATTTCGCGATTTCACAGGAACTCCAATCACAGGAAGCGGACTCGTTGATGCAACCATCCCCGGTAGGTGCGCGGCACCACCAGCTCCAGCGATGATAACCCCAATCCCCTTTTTATGGGCTGATTGCCCAAAATCCATCATTTTTTCGGGGGTTCTGTGAGCTGATACTATATCCACAACAGTCTCTACTCCAAGTTTGTTTAAGATTTCTATGGCGTTTTTCATGACGGGCATATCCGATTTGCTGCCCATAATAATTCCTACTTTCATGATTTCAGGTTTTGACACGAATTAGATTTTTGAGTGACATTGCTTGATGACGGAGCGTTGCAAGGTTGTCCCCCGTAATTGTTATATGCCCCATTTTACGCATGGGGCGGGTTTCTAACTTTCCATACAAATGCGGTTGTGCATTTGGAATTGATAGAAGCGTTTCTAAATTTTCATATACCACAGGACCAGAATGGCCCATGTCTCCAACTAAATTGATCATAATTGATGGACTCCGAAAAGAAGTTTCACCAAGAGGGAGGTTTAAAATGGCTCGTAAATGTTGTTCGAATTGTGAGGTAAAAGAGCCTTCAATGGTTAAGTGGCCACTATTGTGAGGTCTTGGGGCAACTTCATTAACCAATATCTCTCCCTTTTTATTTAAAAAAAGCTCTACAGCAAGTAAGCCTACATGATCCAAAGCTTCCGCAACTTTTACGGCTAATTTTTGGCAGTGTTTTTGTTCCTCCTCCGATAGGGTAGAGGGGTAGAAGACATATTCTACCTGATTGGCTTTGGAATTGAATTCCATTTCAACAACCTCATAAGTGTGTATTTCTCCTTCGGGATTGCGCGCTACAATTACAGAGATTTCTTTTTCAATTTCTACCAAATCTTCAATCACACATGCTACTTGGGCAACTTCTTCCCAGTCCTGCGCATTGTTGATTTTTTTTACCCCATACCCATCATAACCAAATCGACTACTCTTCCAAATACAAGGGGTCTTAATTTTCTCCCAGTTAGGTTTGCTTGACCACGAGCTAAATGGAGCTGTGGGAATGTTATGAGAAGCATAAAATTCTTTTTGTTGGATTTTGTCCTGAATGATGGACAACGCTTTGGGTCTTGGATAAACCTTTACCCCTTTAGATTCTAAAGCTTGAAGAGCATCTACATTAACATTCTCAATTTCTATCGTGAGTACATCTGTTTGAAGACCGAAATTATAGACCGTTTGATAATCCATCAGGTCTCCAGTTAAAAACGTATCCGCCATCAATCGAGCAGGGGCCACAGGACTTGGGTCTAAAACACTTGTATGAATGTCCCATTGGCGGCATTTGGACAGCAGCATCTTTCCTAGCTGACCGCCCCCCAGTACACCCAATCTTTTTGAAGAAGAAAAAAAGTGTGTTTGCTCCATGGGTGCAAAATTACATTTAATTCCTCAATCGATCAGAACATTTGGTTTCTCTTAAAAAGATATCTTTGCACAGTAATGAATACCCTATGAAAAACATCATCCTTTTTGGAAAGCCAGGTGCAGGTAAAGGCACCCAAGCCGCATTTTTAAAAAACCAATTCAATTTGGTACACATTTCAACAGGAGATGTGTTTCGATACAACATTAAAAACCAAACCGAATTAGGTGCATTGGCGAAGTCTTACATGGATCGAGGCGATTTGGTTCCCGACCAGCTTACTATAAAAATGTTAGAGTCTGAAGTTGAAAAATCACCCGATGCTGCAGGCTATATTTTTGATGGTTTTCCAAGAACAACCGCACAGGCAGAGGCTTTGGATGTGTTTTTGAGTGAAAAAAAGATGTCCATAAGCGCTACTATTGCCCTCGATGTTGATGAGGACTTATTGGTTGATCGTCTTTTGAAAAGAGGATTGGAGAGTGGTAGAGCTGATGATCAGGACGAAGAAAAAATTCGCAATCGTTTTGATGAATACAATGCCAAAACAGCCCCTTTGATTGATTTTTACAAGAAACAGAACAAGTTTTATGAATTAGACGGTGTGGGTGAAATTTCTGAAATAACGGCTCGTCTTGCATACATCGTAGAACAATTGTAGTATGACCGAAGGAAACTTTGTCGATTATGTTAAAATACATGTTTCCTCAGGTAAAGGAGGCAAAGGGTCTGCCCACCTACACCGTGAAAAGTATGTAGCCAAAGGAGGTCCAGACGGTGGAGACGGTGGTCGAGGGGGGCACGTCATTATTCAGGGAGATAAAAACCTTTGGACCCTACTCAATTTCAAATTTCAGCGACATTTCAAAGCAGATCATGGCGGAGATGGTAGCAAAAATAGAAGCACCGGAGCAGACGGAGCAGACTGTGTGGTAAGAGTACCATTTGGTACAGTAGTTTTAGATTCGGATACTGGAGAAAAATTGGCTGAAATAACCAGTGAAGATCCGTTGATTGTAGTTCACGGTGGAAAGGGAGGTAGAGGCAATTGGCATTTTAAAAGTCCTACAAGACAAACCCCACGCTATGCACAACCCGGATTGCTGGGCTCAGAACGAAACATAACGCTAGAACTCAAGGTCTTGGCCGATGTGGGTCTTGTAGGCTTTCCAAACGCTGGAAAATCAACCCTATTAGGAGCACTTACTTCAGCAAAACCCAAAATTGCTGACTATGAGTTTACAACCCTCAAGCCTAACCTTGGAATTGTTCAGCAACGTGACTATTCGTCTTTTGTCATGGCCGATATCCCTGGAATTATTGAAGGTGCTGCTGAAGGAAAAGGCTTGGGGCATTATTTTCTACGGCATATTGAAAGAAACTCCATATTGCTGTATGTCATCCCCTCAGACGCTCCCGATTTATATGATCAATTCATTACCCTACAAAATGAACTCAAGCGTTATAATCCTGAACTTTTAGATAAAAATTTTATAGTGACAATTTCTAAGTCTGACTTATTAGACGATGAGCTTCGGTCAGAAATGGAAGAACATGTTGATCAGACGTTTCAGGGCCAAAAGGTTGTTTTTATTTCAGCAGTTGCTCAAATGGGTCTTACAGAACTCAAAGACAAACTATGGGAGTTGCTCAACGAATAGCATTTTTATTTTTTTTGGGATTTCAATGTATGTATTCTCAAAGACCTCCTTTACATCTGTACCCTGAAACCAGACTATCCCAACAAGATTCAATACGTTTGGTCAATCTAAAAGGGCAATATGCATTAAATCAGGCAGATCAAAATGAGTTGAATGAGTTGGGTGTGCTGCTGATAAATGCACAACAGTTTAAAAAGGCTTTGGAAGTTTATGAAGTATTGTGCGAAAAGGTACCCAATATATTTGAATATCAATTTAGAAAAGGTGCAGCAGCAGGGTATGTTTTGGGCACTGTTTCCCAATTTCGTGCGTTCCCGTATTTGTCCTCTCTAAAGTCAGGCTTTGAGCAAGCGGTTCAACTCAATCCAAAGTCCATAGCCGCCCAACGAGCCTTGATGAGTGTTTACGTTGATTTACCAAAATTCTTTGGGGGTGATCTAAAAAAAGCGGAGCAAATTTGTGCTTCTATTGAGCAAATTTCCTCTCTTGAGGGCGCTATAGCTTATGTTTGGTATGCTTCCAAAACAAACCAGATTGAACTTGCACAAAAATATATGCAACTTGCTTTTGATGCTCAAAACAAAAAGTTTGTGATCAATGACTCTCGTTATGAGTTTGCAATTATTAGTTGGTTGTACAAGGGAGATTTAGAACTTGCTGAAAAATATTTTAAG
>JASFWO010000093.1:0-4298 GCA_050049275.1 Flavobacteriaceae bacterium
ATGGGCTGAGCGAAGAATTCATTTTACGGATGTTTAAGGCGATTCACCAAGAATCAATCAATCACCAAAAGCGTGTGATTAACAACTGATCTGGTATGATGTTAAAAAGCGTTACCTTGTAAGCAATGGAGGGAACGGTTTACAAATCTACTGGAAGTTGGTACACAGTCATCAGTGATGACGGTGCGTCTTTTTCGTGTCGTATCAAAGGTAAGTTCCGTACCCAATCCATTACGAGTACCAATCCGGTTGCTGTGGGCGATCGGGTACGAATCGCTGTTGAAAAAGACAATACAGAGGGAATTATTACAGAGATATTTCCTCGAAAAAACTACATCGTTCGCAAGTCAGTGAATTTATCAAAGCAGATTCACATTTTGGCCGCCAATGTAGATGTTGCTTTTTTAATGGTGACCTTAAACAATCCAGTTACCTACCCAGCGTTTATCGATCGTTTTTTGGCGACAGCCGAGGCTTTTGAGGTTGATGTGGTTTTGCTTTTTAATAAAGATGACACCTACTCAGATGCCGAACTAAAAAATCTGCGTGCCCTTACATCGATCTATCAAAATATCGGATATACATGTTTAGAAATTTCTGCCCTTTATGGACAACAAGTAGATGCTGTTAAGGGGCTTATGAAAAAAAAGGTGTGTGTGCTTTCGGGTCATAGTGGTGTAGGCAAATCAACTTTGGTAAATGCTTTGGTTCCTGGGTTAAAGCTCAAAACAGCTGAAATCTCTGAGCACCATCAACAAGGACAACACACGACTACTTTTGCTGAAATGCATACGCTCGATTTTGGAGCCAAGATTATTGACACACCAGGTATTCGCGGGTTTGGGATGATCGATTTTCAAAAAGAAGAACTCGGCGATTATTTTAGAGAGTTTTTTGCACTAAAAGACCAATGTAAATTCAATAATTGCCTCCATGTTGATGAGCCCAAATGTGCCATCAAGGCTGCAGTAGAGTCAGGAGAGATTGCTCCATCTCGATACAAAAGTTATCTACAGATGTTAGAAGACGAATCTACCAACTATAGAACAGATGTAGCCACATGAGAGTTGTTGTTCAAAGGGTTACTCAGGCAAGTGTTTCTGTAGATGAGGCTGTGGTAGGCAGTATCAATAAGGGTTTATTGGTGTTGTTAGGGGTTACTCATGCTGACACCATGGAGGATGTTGATTGGTTGGTGCGTAAAGTAGTGCAGATGCGCATTTTTGATGATTCCGATGGAGTAATGAACGCCTCTTTACTTAATGTAGGAGGGGATTTGCTGGTAGTGAGTCAGTTTACACTACATGCCCTTACTAAGAAAGGGAATCGTCCGTCTTATGTTCACGCTGCCAATCACCAAATCGCCTTAACTTTGTACGAGGCTTTTGTGCAAAAAGCAGAAATCATGCTTGGAAAGCCTGTATCTACTGGCGAATTTGGCGCCATGATGAAAATAGATTTGGTAAATGATGGTCCTGTGACCTTAACAGTTGATAGTAAAAACAGAGAATAATGAATATTGAAAATGCCCAAAAAGCGGTTGACGCATGGATTCAGGAACACGGGGTTCGCTATTTTGATGAGTTGACCAATATGGCACAGCTTACCGAAGAGGTAGGTGAAGTAGCACGTATTATTGCACGCCGATATGGGGAGCAATCAGAGAAGGAGAGCGATAAACAGAAAGATTTAGGTGAAGAATTGGCCGATGTGGTATTTGTCGTTTTGTGCTTGGCCAATCAAACGGGCATAGACTTGGGCGAAGCTTTTGCCAAGAAACTCCAACTTAAAAGTGAGCGCGATCATGACCGCCATCACAACAATCCAAAGATTCAAGGATAAATGAAGCAAATTACCATATCACACCCCGTCGCTCGATTCAATGGGCGTTTGTCTATCACAGGTTCCAAGAGCGAGTCCAACAGGCTGTTAGTGCTTCAGTCTTTGTATCCAGAATTGCAAATTCACAACCTTTCTAACTCCGACGATACACAAGCCATGCAAAAAGGCCTGTCTTCTGTTGAGTCAATAATTGACATTGGCCATGCGGGAACGACCATGCGATTTTTGACAGCATTCTATGCTTCGCAAGAAGGTATTGAAAAAGTATTGACAGGCTCCAAACGTATGCAAGAACGACCCATTTCTGTATTGGTAGATGCCTTAAGGCAACTGGGCGCGGACATTTCTTACGAGAAAAATATAGGATATCCCCCTTTGCGTATTCGTGGAAAAAAGTTCACTAATCATCAAGTTACACTGGCTGCAAACGTAAGCAGCCAATATATTTCAGCTTTGCTGCTGATTGCTCCCAAACTACCCAATGGGCTTCATTTAAAACTGGAAGGAAAAATTACTTCCGTACCCTACATCGAAATGACTTGTGCATTGATGCGTCAGCTGGGGGTAGATGTGGTTTTTGAAGGTCAAGACATTCGTGTTGCACCCCTAAACAACCTAGTTTCTAAAGAAGTGTGGGTTGAGTCGGATTGGAGTTCAGCCTCCTATTCATTTGGGTTGACTGCCTTGGCTAAGGATGCAAATCTTTCGCTGACTACTTATAAGTCTAATAGCCTACAAGGAGATCGGGTGTTGGTGGATATTTATAGACAGTTGGGAGTTTCTGCAGGATTGGATGAAAATCAATTAGCCCTTTCTAAATCGGCTGATGGTGTTAATGAGCTGGTTTGTGATTTGGCGAATGCTCCTGACATTGCGCAAACAATCGCGGTAAGCTGTTTTGGAATAGGTATTGGTTGTCATTTGACAGGATTGCATACACTCAAAATCAAAGAGACGGATCGTTTGTTGGCCTTACAAACTGAATTATCTAAACTAGGAGCAGACATTGATGTTACCGACAATAGTTTGCACCTAAAACCTCGTCTTGGCGCGATTGTTCCTAATGTAGCTATTGACACCTATCACGATCACCGCATGGCCATGGCCTTTGCTCCTTTGGGCCTGTTGGTGCCCATCACCATCAACGACCCAGAAGTGGTTTCAAAATCTTATCCTAGTTTTTGGTCTGACTTCGAGGATTTGGGTTTTGTTTTGAATTAAACTCTAATTATTCGTCGATTCACTTGACAAGCCCCCCTTTGGGGTAGTATATTTGCGCCCTTAAATAACTAAATGAAATTATCGCACTTTAACTTTGACTTGCCCAAGGATTTACTTGCAGAGTATCCAGCAGACCATAGAGATGACTCCAAACTCATGGTTCTCCACCGTGAGACAGAAACCATTGAACACAAGTACTTTAGAGATATTGTCAATTACTTTGACGAGGGAGATGTGATGGTGCGTAACAACACCAAGGTGTTTCCGGCTCGTTTGATAGGTAATAAAGAGAAAACAGGTGCGAAGATTGAGGTTTTCTTGCTTCGTGAGCTCAATCAAGAGCAACGACTATGGGATGTGCTGGTTGATCCGGCTCGAAAAATAAGAATTGGTAACAAGCTTTATTTTGGAGATGGCGAAGAATTGGTCGCTGAGGTCATCGACAACACTACTTCCCGAGGACGTACACTTCGTTTTTTATTTGACGGGTCTTATGATGCTTTTCGATCTAAACTTCACGAAATGGGTCAAACCCCTTTGCCGAAATACATAAAAAGGCAAGAAGAAGATTTTGATCGCGATCGATATCAAACGATTTACGCCAAACATGAG
Source organism: Flavobacteriaceae bacterium (assembly GCA_050049275.1). Taxonomy (GTDB): domain Bacteria; phylum Bacteroidota; class Bacteroidia; order Flavobacteriales; family Flavobacteriaceae; genus UBA724. The sequence continues at coordinate 3,676 of JASFWO010000093.1, forward strand.
GGTGCGGTTGCTGCACCCACTGCAGGTTTACACTTTTCTAAACATGTCTTGAAGCGTTTAGAAATTATTGGTGTTGATATGGCAGATATAACGCTTCACGTAGGTTTGGGAACTTTTAACCCTGTTGAGGTTGAGGATTTGTCTAAACACAAAATGGACTCCGAAGAGTTGTTGATAGACGATGCTGCTGTGAACCTAGTCAATCGTGCTAAAGCAAATAAAAAGCGCGTTTGTGCCATTGGAACCACTTCTATGCGGGCATTGGAAACCTCTGTTTCCTCTAGCAATACACTTAATGCTTATCGTGGTTGGACCCACAAATTTATTTTTCCACCTTACGAGTTTAGTATTGCAGATAGCATGGTCACCAATTTCCACTTGCCAAAATCAACCTTATTAATGATGGTGTCTGCTTTTGCTGGTCACGATTTTGTCAAAAAAGCCTACGCTGAAGCAGTGAAGAAAAAATATCGCTTCTACTCTTATGGAGACGCGATGTTAATTCTCTAAAAATGGCACCTGCACGCAAAGACATTCGCACCCTTACGAAGGATGAATTGCGTACTTTTTTTAAAGACAAAAACATTCCTGTTTTTAAAGGCAATCAAGTCTATGAATGGCTT